>NZ_LGSS01000015.1 GCF_001190785.1 Gottschalkia purinilytica
CTAAAGTTGAGTTTTATTTATTTCAGTTATTCTAGGAATTAACTGGCTTTTCACTGTTCAATTTTCAAAGTTCAAACTCGCTTAATAAGTTTATCATTTTTGTCGTTCTTTGTCAAGAACTTTTTTATTTTTCATTTTTCTCTGTCGTCTTGCAGCGACTTTTTTACTTTATCATATTTTTTATATACTTGTCAATACTTTTTTATTATTTAAAAATTTTTTTGGTTTTTTATATCAATTTTCAGTTATGTACATTTTAAGAGATAAACGTTAATTTACTATAATATATTAATATATTCAATTATTATTTAATAATAGTATTTTTTCTTTTCTTCTAAATATGACAACTGACATTGCAATGCTACAAAATATGTCATGGAATTGAAGTACATTAATTGGTATAATATGATGTATAAGTATTTAGTAGTTATATATTTTATATAAGTTTTAATCTGAAATGGAGATGATTAAATGAACTTTATAATACTAGTTATATTTCTGATTCCTGTACTGCTATTTCAAAGTTTCATAATATCAGATTTAATGAATACTTTAATTAAAGGTTCTAAAAAATCAGGTGGAAATAATACTGACTCTAAACGTAGTACAAGCATAAATTCTAATAGATCAAAATCTAGAAGTTCAAGTTTGACTATACTAAAGTAGTTAAAACACGATGTTATATAAACACCGTGTTTTATTTTCCCTCAATCTCTTTAGGGATATCTTCTGGAGTTATTTCATCTGAATATTTTTCAGCAGACTCCATCTTACCTGAAGAAAGCGAAGCTATTACATCTTCTCTGCCATTTAGTACTGTAAGTTCTTCACCTATTTCCACATCTGAAACTCTAATAGATTCACCTATTCCTAACTGCGATACATCCACAGATACAAACTTAGGTATTTCATTAGGATAACATTCCACATCTAACTTATCCATCTGTTGTTGAATAATTCCACTACTAACAGTATATTCTTTCCCGGTCAATAAAACAGGTACAGATGTTTGAATCTTTTCCGTACTATCTACCTGTTGTAAATCAATATGAATTATATCCTTTTCAAACGCATCCCTTTGTATATCTTTTATCATAGCAGTATACATATTACCTTCTATAGATAAACTTACTAGGGCGTTCTCCCCATAATCTCTTACTATGTTACTTAACTCTTTAGAGTCTATTTCTATAGGATAATTAGAAAAGTTTCTTCCATATAATATAGCTGGAATAAATCCTCTATTCCTAGTCCTATTAGACTGTCTACTTCCTACCTCACTTCTCATAGCACAACTCATCATACTTTGATTCATTTCCCATACCTCCTTCTTTCTAAACTTAAGTATGTCCATTGTTAAAGATTTTAAACATAGAAAGATTTAGAGTAATAGAAAAAACAAGATGGCTGGTTGTTTTCTTAATTCTACTGTAATTTTTATGTAGTAAGTATTTTTTTGATATTTAAATAATATTAGCTTGTTGATACTTACTTGATATAATAAGTATTCAACAAGCTAAAAGTTTTTAGGTTTTATATAGTTTTATATTCATAGTAATCATTTTTATATATGGTAATTCTTATATCTGTAAATAACTTATTATTAAGCAAATTACATATTCATTAATATTCCACTTCTTATCATCTCTAAACTAGATGGATCAAACATAGTAATTGCTACTGTTGCAATTATTCCTATAAATAGACCTATAAAAGCGCATATAATTATTACAGGAATAAAGTATAGTAAACAAGATTTTCCTCCACCCATTTTATAAGTTTCACCTATAGCAAATATCGATAGAACAATACTCCATATCATAGATGCAATACTTATTATAAGTCCTAATATTTGATTATTGAAATACATAGCTACTAAGTGAATACAACCTAAAATAAGTGATGGAACTCCTGCATATGCTAATGTTACAAATAAGTTCTTACCTTTCCCCTCGTAACCAAAGAACTCTGCTAATAAGTGGTATATTGATGTAGTAATGAAATGACCTATTGGAGAAAGAAACATAATTGCAAAAATCATAAATAGAGTAAAGAATCCTCTCATATCTACCATATCTATTACGTCTTGAGACATATCCCCAGTACCATTTATGGTATTCAAAAGTATTTTTTCATTTAAGAAAAATAATGAATAGATTAAAGGAATTACTACAATTAGAATTAATGATTCCAGTATTGAAGGTTTTTCATTAACTTCTCTTAATACTTCTTTAGGTCTATAAATCATACCTATAAATTTGTTTAAAAATTTCATTTTTTCCCTCCTTAATTATTACTAAATTAGATATTTTAATATCAATAATAGAATCACCCCTGGAACGCCTAAAAATCCTGTTACAAGTGCAGTCACAGGGTTTATACCTAAAGATATTCCTACTACGCTACCAACAATATTAATTACAAATAAAATTATACCTCCTATTATTCCATTAACAATAAGTTTAAATATAATTTTAATTGGTATAACCAATAGCCAACCTATAAGATATAAAAGAACAAGTCCTACTCCAAAAGCAATTATTCCGCTAAGTTCTACTCCTGCCATATAAGTTCACCTCTTTATAAATATTATTCATATTAGTTTAATCTGTGTTCGTTTATTCTAAATATATAATTTCAATATTTAAAATATGTCTTAACCATATTATTTTACACCATTATATGTGTTAACATATCTTCATAAAACTATATTAATACATATACCCCTACTGTACAATATATATATTTTCTCCTCCTTAAAAGTTTAGTCTTACTATTCTATCATAATGTCGAAATTGAATAATATATTATCCCTCAATTGCTCTACTCTACCATAAGTATGTGCTAATTTATAATATGTCGTAATAAATTATAATATTTTACATACTAATTTATTCTCCTTCATTATCTAATCAAGAATGATATTAAAGAATCTTTATCTATAAAACAATTCTATTAAATATAACGATAGAATATATTAATATAGTATAAAATTGTAAAACGATAATATCTTTAAAATATCATACTTTATAAAAAATTAAAACCAGAGGTAAGGTGACTTGCACTATGATCTTTTTTAGTAATCTTTTATATACATTCTTAATTGCTTTTGGAGTAGTTATTGGAGCTAGTTTCTTTGCAGGTATAGGAGCACTAATTAACAATCATCCCCCTTTTAAAACTATGCTTGATGTATCTAGCTCTATAAAAATATGGGCAGTAGCAGTAGGACTAGGAGGAACTTTTTCTTCTTTTCAAATAATAGAACAAGGTCTTCTTAAGGGGGAAATTAGATCTATAATTAAACAAATAGCATTTATTATGTCTGCTTTAGTTGGCTCAAATTTGGGCTATTTCGTAATAAAATTACTTGAAAAGTGTGGTAATTTATGGATAGAATAAAAAAAACAAGTTTTAAACTTTTTTTCTCCATAACAACTGGCATAATAGTTGGAATACTTCTTGGTGTTTCTATATCAAGTGCTTTGGTAAGCTATAGAATAGATCAGTATATTAGAAACATTCAATATCTTGAATCAGTCATAGAAGATAAGGAAATTCGTTTGAAAAAGTTAGAAGAATCTATAAATAGTCAAAAATTAATCCTTAAAGATATAAAGATTGTCTTAATTCATAAAGATGAAAAAAATAATAAAAATGATGAAATTGATAAGATTTCTTTAGAAAAGTCTATTAAAGAAAAATATATTAAACTTCTTGGAAAAGAAGTAACAACTATTAATGTAGATATTATAGATGCAATTATTGATAAGAGGATCATGAAAATAGGTGAAAAAGAGTACAAGTTAAAAGTTAGTAAGATATTCCTAACAGATATACTAGAAATTTGGGTAGAAACAAAATTAGAAGAATAAAGAAAAGTAAAATAAAAAACATGGCATGAATAATATTTTTTCTTTTAAGCCATGTTTTTAATATTCTGTTTTGTACTAAGCATTAAAAAAATAGTTAATTTTCATTTATAGTAAAAGATAATACCTAATTATATACTTCACCTTTAGGGAACTAATGTCCCTTATGCTTCTCTTTCTTTTTTTGCTGTTTTAGTTGGAATTTCAGTTCTTTTTGTTCTTCTTTACGCAATTTTTTATATTTTTTCCGTTCTAACTTACTAGCTTTCAAAGATTCTTTGATTGCTTCCTGAGCTTTTGTTCCTATACTTTGATTATTAATTTCTTTTCTTACTTGTCTTTGTAGCCTTTTTGGATTTATTCTTTTCTCTTTAAATTCAGAAGATGACTTATTGGAACTAAATTTTAGATTATAATACTCTTTAAGAATCCATTCGTATACTTCATAATCTTTAGGCTCTGAACCAAAGACTGTTTTTGATACCTTATAAATATCTGAGTCTTCAACCTCTACTATACAACTCCAAAACGGGCTATCAAAATATACAGTAAGTTTTGACTTGATTTTATTCAATTGTATCCCTCCTAATTAACTTCTTAACTGAGAATGGACAACCCAGGAGGGCAGGTTACTGCTATCTTTTATTATAGATAGGTTCGGACTACCAACCGAAACTGTGTTTTTATCTCTATCTAAAATTTATCATGTACAGCTTTATGCTGTCAACAAGTCACCTTTTTTAATCACTTAGCTTTCTCACTCTTACTCTAATACTTCTAGACCAATAAAAATAACTTTTATCTATTAAGTCATTTTCTATTTCTTTTAATTAAGTCTCACTATTAAATAATCATCATAATATTCAAACCCTAATGTAGTATAGGCCTTAACGGCAGGTATGTTATTCTTTTTAACAGAAAGAGTTGGTACCTTACCTCTCGCAATAATTCTAGTACACATTTGAGATACAATTGCTTTACAATACCCCTTACCTCTTTCTTCTTTAATTGTATAGACACTACCAATCTGGTTAGTTCTATGAGTATATACCTGTACACATGCTTGTGCTACCATTTTATTATTCTTTTCTGCAATAATAAATTCTTCTTCTTTCCCTCTTTGCGCTAATGTTTCCCTAATATCTTCTCTTGTTACAGT
This sequence comes from Gottschalkia purinilytica, assembly GCF_001190785.1. Classification (NCBI taxonomy): domain Bacteria; kingdom Bacillati; phylum Bacillota; class Tissierellia; order Tissierellales; family Gottschalkiaceae; genus Gottschalkia; species Gottschalkia purinilytica. The sequence continues at coordinate 5,032 of NZ_LGSS01000015.1, forward strand.
CTGATTAAATCCATTAGCACGTGCATCTACAATAAAATCAACTATATCTTCACTATTTATTTCATTTACATTTATAAAGTTTATTTCATCCAATATGAAAGGTTTGAAAGCTTTGTTTATAAAATAATAGCTTTCATCATATTCCCAAATTTCTTTATGACCTTTAATTTTTTCGTATAATGGTTTTATAACTTTACTCATGCCAAGTAAAAATTCAAATTTTCTATCCTTCATTAGTTCTGCAAATAAAGGTATAGCTTCATCATCCTCGTAGTGAGGTATACAACTTCCAAGATTATAGAAAGGTAAAATGCCTTTTAGCACTTCTCCGTCGAAAAATCCATAGTAATCTGCACATCTTCTTGTGTCTCTTATATTATCAATACCAAATTCAATAATATTGGCATATAAAAATGATGTTGCAATCTCATTTCTTTTGAGATATTCTAAAATCATCTTTTCATCAGCCTGTGTAAGTAATCTAATCATCAATACCACCCCCTAGAAATATAAAAAATCTCTCAGAATCACTCGCAAGGATGACTCCGAAGGGTCATAACCTTTATGTAGGATTTTGCAATAAAGTCTATTCATTTATCTGCTCTAAAATTACCCTTCTTTTATAAAAACCATATTTTTTGTAAAATTCTAATACACTTTCGTTTCCTTCTGCTACTCCTATTATTTTTGTTTTTACTTTATTGATATTTAACCATTCTAATGCCCTATTCATTAATTTATCACCTAAACCATACTTACGATATTCTTTCTCAATAAAAAGAGAATCAACTTCTCCAATTAAGTCCTTATTTATTGTACTAATGCAATAACCTATATATAAATCTTTTTCCTTATCTTTAATTAAATCTACTTTGAGCTTTAAATTCTTGTCGTTAATAAACTGGTTCTTTCTAACTTCAAAATTCAGATTTTTGAACTTATCAGAAAAATAATTGGAGTTAATTTTATGATGTTTATTCAATTTTTCCCATAAAGGTTGTACTAAATCAAGTAATTCTATATTCCCATTTGTAAATTCAAAATTGTCCATATATAATCCCCTCTAAATTTAAAATATTTTACTACTAACCAACATATGTAGCATGTCAAATAAGAACAAGAATGTCTTTCTTAGAATTATAATTATCTACTCTTATATCTAGGATCAAATTTACTTACTTTTTAAATATTATCGTATTTTTCTTCCATATCATCAATACAGTCTTATCCATTTATTTTTCGTACTGGAAACTGAATTTCAGTTATGAATTCATCCTGATCTGAAGTTATCCACTCTCCCTTTAGGTATAATTCCCTCTGAGGCCCAATGATTTCATACTTATTCTCTTCAATCCATTTGGAAATGGCATTATAAGCCATATGAAGAGTTTGATATGATCCTTTATGAATGACACATGCCATTTCTTTTACACTCTCAAGCTTTTTAATCTTGATTCTCTTAGTATCAGGCAAGTCTCCATCAATTGGTTCAACTACTTCAGCATCAACACACTCTTCCTTATATCCTATATCATGGTATATAATCATACATGGTGGAACTATCTTAGCACCGTGCTTTTCTATATGTCCTGCCAGCTCTTCCCACAAATGTCCTTGTTCACTATAGGTTGGAATAGTATCTCTTAGTGCTGCGACTCTCACAGGTTCAATTTCTTTTAACACAATATCATATTTCATGATATATTCCTCCTGTTTATACATTTTAATGAAAGTTTCAATACGACTAAGTCTTGCTTGTTCATTCTTTACTCTGTCTAGGATTTCTAAATGTTTCAATTCCAATAGAGTCCGTATTTGCTCCAAATCCATATTCTTATTTAATATCAAAGCAATCTCGTCTAGAGAAAATCCAATATCCTTTAACGAAAGTATACGGTTTAGTCTCGGCATCTGACTCGCAGAGTAGTATCGATATCCTGTAAAAGAATCAATTTTTTCAGGCTGTAACAATCCAAGACCGTCATAATGTCTTAGCGTTTTGACTGTCACTTTATTTAATCTTGCAAAATCTCCAATTTTAAACATTTTAATCACCTATATCCACATATTTTAAGCCATCAAATAAATGGTAAGCCCTCCCCTAACAGGAGAGTCAATAGAATTTTTTAAAAATATTCATTATAAGAAATTCTATATATAGTTGTGAAAAACTTTTTTATAATATACTTTTACTCTTTTAGCACAATTCAACTTATAAATTTACTGACTTTACTAGATTCAAGTAAAAAGTTAAGTGAAGAAATAAAAAAACATGGTTTAAAGAAGATTTTATTCTTCTATAACCATGTTTTCTATTCAGATTTATTTTCAATAATACAATTTCTCATAAAATAATAGAAGTTTATTCACTTTATACAGTTTCTTATAAATACTATATTTCTCTTCTTCCTTCTAATGCTTTTGACAATGTAACTTCATCCGCATACTCTAAATCTCCTCCTACAGGTATTCCGTAAGCTAATCTTGTAGTTTTTATTCCCATAGGCTTTAGTAATTTTGAAATATACATTGAAGTAGCTTCTCCTTCAATAGTTGGATTAGTAGCCAATATAACTTCTTTTACATTTCCCTCATATGCTCTTTGTAATAACTCTTTAATTTTTATATCTTCAGGTCCTATCCCTTCCATAGGAGATATAGTTCCATGTAGTACATGGTATAGACCATTAAACTCTTTAGTTTTTTCTATTGCAATAACATCTCTCGGATCTTCCACAACACAGATATAAGTTTCATCTCTTCTCTTACTTTCACATATAGAACATGGATCTTTATCTGTTAAGTTACTACATACACTACAGTATCTTATATTTTTTTTAGCTTCTACTATTGCACTTGCTAATCCTTGTGCATCATTCGGACTCATATTTAATACATGAAAAGCTAATCTCTGAGCTGTTTTTTTTCCGATTCCAGGAAGCTTAGAAAATTCTTCTATTAAATTTGCTACTGGATAAGCAAAGTATTCCACAAACATCATCCTCCAATAAAAAAGAAGAGCTAAAAACTTTAGCTCTAGAATAATCCTGGTAAGTTCATCCCACCAGTTAATTTTTGCATTTCTCCTGAAACCATTTCCTCTGCTTTTCTTAACGCTTCATTTGTTGCAGCAAGAATTAAATCTTGTAACATTTCAACATCATCTGGATCTACTACATCTTTATCTATAACAATTGAAACAATTTCTTTTTTACCATTAGCTTTAACAGTAACTGCTCCACCACCAGCACTTGTTTCTACTTCTTTTTCTTCTAGTTCTGCTTGAAGTTCCACCATCTTCTTTTGCATTTTTTGAACTTGTTTCATCATATTACCCATGTTGCCACCCATACCAGGAAATTTCATTATTATCAGCCTCCTTAATATATTTAAATATTTATTTTTTAGTTAATCCTCAACTTCTACTACTTCTTCTCCAAATATATCTATTACTTCTTCTATTAATTCCTTACTATTATCTTCAGATTTTATTTTTTCTTGCTGTACATTTACTATTTCACTTGCCATTATAAGTTTAAGTTCTATTTTAGAATTTAAGTAATCACTTATTATTTTTTCTATTGACTCTTTGTTTTCTTTTTTATCTACAGCATCTTTATGAAATCCGAATCCTTCATCAAAAGCTATTGTAAGAACACCATTTTTTAGATTAGCTGGCTTACCTTCCATTATAAGAGCATGAAGTCCTATCTTTTCTGTTTTTACTTTCTTTAAAATATTACTCCATTCTTTTGATACATAGTCAAAAGATATATCAGTATTAGGTATTCTAACATCTTCTTCGAGTTCATTATTATCTTGTTTAATATCATTCTGTGATACTTTTTCAGTTTTTTCTATTAGTTCTTCTTTTTCGTTATAACTTTTACCAGGTTGTCTTTCTTTAATACCTACATCTATATTATTAGTTTTACTAGTATTAACAGATACATTATTTATAAAATTACCATTTTTAATTTTACTTTCTAAATCATCTATTCTTTTTAGGAGATCTTCTACAGTAGCTTCTGGTATTACATTTATCATTTTCATAATACTAACTTCTAGTATTATTCTAGGCTGTGAAGACCATTTACTTTGTGTCTCTGCTTCTGATAATATGTTTAAATAACTTATTATAGTTCCTAAATTTATTTTATCAGATTGAGCCTTTAATTCTTCTACTATATCCATATTTTCGTTAATAGTGCTTTCAGTATTACTAGAGCTCTTTACAATCATTAAGTTCCTAAAGTGTAATATCAAATCTTTTATAAACTGGTTTATATCTTTTCCACTCTGAACTATATTATGAATATTATCTAATATATTATCTATGTTTTTCTCAATTATATTATTAGTAAGTTCGAATATTAATTCGTTATTAACAGCACCTAGTACAGATAACACATAATCGTAACTTACTTCTTTTGAAGAGAAAGATATACATTGATCTAGTATACTTAGTGCATCCCTCATAGCTCCATCTGAATTTCTTGCTATAAGATTTAAGGCCCTATCCTCTATAGTTATATCCAAATCTTCACATATCTTTTTCATATTTTCTACTATATCATAAGACGTTATTCTTTTAAAATCAAATCTCTGACATCTTGATAATATAGTAGCTGGAAGCTTTTGAGGTTCTGTCGTAGCCAATATAAATACAAGATGCTTTGGTGGTTCTTCCAATGTTTTAAGGAGTGCATTAAAAGCACCTTTTGATAACATATGAACCTCGTCCACTATATAAACCTTGAGTTTACTTTTAGATGGTGGGTACTTGGAATTTTCTCTGAGCTCTCTTATATCTTCTACACTGTTATTAGAAGCTGCATCTATTTCAACTACATCCATTACAGTGTCACTTAATATACCTTTACATATTTCACATTCATTGCAAGGGTTACCATCTTTATTATTTACACAGTTAATAGCTCTTGAAAATATCTTTGCTGTAGAAGTCTTACCAGTTCCCCTAATTCCAGAAAAAAGATATGCATGAGCCACGTTATTATTTAATATTTGATTTTTAAGCGTGGTTGTTATATGTTCCTGACCTAAAACATCATCGAATACTTTAGGTCTGAACTTTCTATAAAGTGCTTGATAAGCCATGAAATCACCTTTCAAAAAGAGTCATAATATCTATATTATATCAAAATGTATATAGTTCTACCATATTATAGACTAAATCATAAAAATAAATCATGTATAACAAAAAAGCTATGAATAATTCATAGCTTTTTTAAAAATTTCAGCCATGCACCTAGCTTCGACATGATCCCATAAGCGTTACCTAAATAGTTAACTCAAACCAGGCAACCCTACGGCACACAAGAAGTAACCACTTACCGCTGCTTCCTTCCGGATCTGACGGAGTTCATGGGCTCCTGTTGCGTAGGACCCGATCGTCAACGCCACTTGTCTAGGGCAGACCCTACAATAATCATGCCTCAGCTAGGAATTCAATCCTGCTATAGCGGATTGCAGGTTACAGGGCACCGCTACCTCCCCATCTAGCATGGCAAACTTTATACTGGCGGAGAAAGTGGGATTTGAACCCACGAGACGATGTTATCGCCTACTCGCGTTCCAGGCGAGCGCCTTCAGCCAGACTCAGCCATCTCTCCGTGTTTTTTATAGTCAATAGTGCTTTTTTTATAATATATAGTCAATTAGATTTTCATTATAACTCAAAAGTAGACATGTGTCAATGTGTACAAACCATCTAATTTTTTCCTAATAACTCTAAATCATCCTCTTAAAGTAGCTTTAACTCTATTTTTGTTTAAAATAATATTTATAGCATCCTCTATAGAGTTAACGACTATATCTGAACTAAATAAAAGTTGACCACAACATCCTTCTTCTCCTATTACAGCTATAGATATTGCTGATTCTTTAGCCATTTGTATATCATTAAATCCATTTCCTACACATATTGTCTTATCCTTATTTAGACCTATAACTATATTACGTTTTGATTCACCAGCTTTATCACTTGGAAAAGTCATAACATTAATACCTAGACTTTCACACTCTTTTGTTACTGTACCATATGTATCAGCTGTTAATATATGTACCTTAACGTAGTTCTTTAATTTTAATATTAACTCTTTAATTTCTTCTCTAACTTTTCCATCTACAGCTATTGTTCCATTATAGTCAAATACTATGTTTTCTATTTCTATATCTTTTCTACCTGGTATATTATACTTTAACATAAAAATCCTCCTTATACTTTAACCATATATTCCTTCTATATATTCTTTAGTTCTTTTATCTCTAGGATTTTCAAATATTTCTTTAGTTGTTCCAAATTCTATTAGCTCTCCATTTAGCATAAAAGCTGTATAGTCTGATATTCTCTTGGCTTGAGATAGATTATGTGTGACAATTACTATAGTATATCTTTCAGATAAATTTGTTAGCATCGTTTCAATATTTTCAGTATTTTTAATATCTAGTGCTGAGCAGGGCTCATCTAAAAGTATAACCTCAGGTTCTACTGTAAGTGTTCTAGCAATACATAATCTTTGTTGCTGACCTCCTGATAGATTAAGAGCTGACATATTCATGTCTTCGTGTATCTCATCATAAAGATTACATATTTTTAGCTTATCTTTTGCTATTTTATCTAAAGTAGCTTTATCTTTTATTCCATAATATATAGGTGCATAAGTTAGATTCTTATATATAGATAATGGAAAAGGAGTAGGTTTCTGAAAAACTATTCCTACCTTTTTTCTTAATTCCTCTTTAGGAATATCTAATATATCTTTTTCATTAAATTTAACTTCTCCTTCTATTTTTCCACCTAAATTTTCTATCATAAGATTTAAAGATAAAAGTAAAGTAGATTTTCCACATCCAGATGGTCCTATTATAGATGTAATCTTATGTTTATGAATATTCATACTTATCTCTTTCAATATATTCTTTTTTTCATAATATACAGATAATTTTTCTATAGTTAATATACTCATAATTAGCTATCATTCCTTTATTTTTTATATTCACTATTTTATTTACTGCTTCTTCTTGAAACAATAAATATAGATAAAAAGTTTATTAATAAAAGTAATATAATCATTATAAGTGATGTTCCATAAGCATTTTTTAACGATAAACTTTCATTCACAAGTATATATAGGTGAAAAGGTAGAGCCATCACAGGAGAAAAAATTGAATTAGGCACTGGTGCAGATATTACTGCTCCAGTAAGTATTATAGGAGCTGTAGCCCCTATAGCCAATCCACCTGCTAGTAATACACAAGAAACTATTTCACTTTTACATAGAGGTAATACTAACTTTAAAATAGTATACTCTTTAGATACTCCCAAAGCATAAGATGAACTGATAATGTTACTATCAGTTTCTTGTAATATCTTTTCTATCCTTACTTCAATAAAAGGAAATATCATAATACCTAAGGTTATTCCTGCTGATAAAACAGATCTTCCAAAGTCTAAGTAAAGGACTAATAATGTATATCCAAATAGGCCTAACACTATGGAAGGTATTCCAGATATACATTGTACTATCATACAAATAAAGCTTTTTCTTTTTTCATTTTTACAATAAAAAGTATTATATATTGCTGTTGATATTCCTAAAATAGAAGCAAATAAAGATGCAAATATAGTTAAAATAATGCTTCCAACAATAGCTGGAAATATTCCTCCTTCAGCACCTATTGGTATGCCTTTTGGACTATTAAATATAAAGTCCAAACTAATAGCCTCAAATCCATTTTTAAATATGTATCCTAAAATATATAACACTAAGAAAGTAGAACTAACTATACTTACACCAAGCCATATTCTAATTAATAAATCCTTCTTTTTCTCTCTCATAGAACCCCATCCTATAAATTAATAACCTATAGATTTTTTAATATAATGTAGTGCAATATTTATAATTAAAATTAAAACCATGAGAACAAATCCTGATGCAAAAAGTGCATGGTAATGCATACTTCCTACTTCTGTCATCCCCATTTCTAGTGCAATTAATGAAGGTATAGTTTGACATTTTCCTAATAACCTTGGCATTATAGGTGAGTTACCTATAACCATCATAACAGCCATAGTTTCTCCCATAGCCCTGCCTAATGCAAGTACTACTCCTGCTAATATACTCCTTCTACATTCCTTTAAAACTATTTTCCTAATCATGTAAGCTTTAGATACTCCTAGAGCATTTGAAGAAATTAAGTATTTATCATATATTCTTTCTATTGATTCATCACATATAGAAATTATATAAGGTAATATCATTATAGATAATAGTATTCCTCCTGTTAAAACACTCTCACCAGATGATAACGATAATTTCGTTTCAAATAGTTTAACTAAAACAACTAGTCCAATAAACCCATAAACTACAGAAGGAATTCCTGCTAATACCTCTACAAGTAATCTTATATATCTTTTTTTATTCTTATTTAAATAAGTAGACAAAAATAGTGCACTACCGATTCCTATAGGTAGTGCGATTAAAGTAGCTATAAAAGCAACATAAAGAGTAGATAGTATCATAGGTAATATAGAAAACTTAGGTTCTTGAAGAGTAGGAGCCCATGATTTACCCAATAAAAATTTTGCTATAGAGTGATTTTTAAAAAACGTAAAGCTTTCTTTAAATATGAAAAAAATTATGAAACCAAGTAGTAATATAGATATAAAAGTTAAAGTCTTTATTGTAATTATGAATATTCTCTCTTGTATTTTTCTCATTTTATCACCTTAAAAAGTTCAGAGGATAGCCTTCTGAACCTATTTTACTGGAACAAATCCCATTTCTTCTATAATCTTTAATCCTTCTTCTGACATAACTGTATCTATAAAATGTTGTTGTGTTGGTGTAAGTTCTCCTTTTTTAACTACAATAAGAGGTCTGGATATTATATATGATCCATCTAAAATGCTTTCTTTAGTAGGCTCAACTCCATCTACTTTTAATGGTATTAATTTACCTTCATTCTGATTAACCATACCAAAAGAAGCATATCCCATAGTATTTTTATTTTCCATAATTTTAGAAACTAATGCTCCCATTGAAGGTGACTGAATAGCATCTTGTCTTACTTGAGTATCTCCCATTATATTCTTTTGGAATACTTCATGGGCACCTCCACTTAAGTCCCTAGTCACTACAACTATTTCTGTATGTGGAAGAGACTTGTCCACTTCGTCCCAATATTTATACTCACCTGCAAATATTTTTTTTATTTCATCTTTACTAAGATCATTTTTAACTTTATGTAAAGGATTTTCTGGATTTACAGCTATAGTTAATGCATCTATTCCTATTTTTACTTCTTTTATATCTTTTATTTTTTTCTTTTCTTCTTCCTTTATTTCTCTAGCAACCATACCAAAATCGCTAGTTCCATCTATAACAGCTTTAATTCCTGCACCTGATCCTCCTGCTGATACATATATAGCTATATTTTCTTCTGGAAATTTATCATCTACTTTATTCCAAGTTGTATTATCTTCTATAAAATCTGTAGATATAGCAGATATAACTGGTGCAAGTGTTGACGATCCATTAAATGTTATACTTGGTTCAAACTTTTTCACATCTTCTGAGCTAGTTTGTACATTATCTTTAGCTTCATTAGACTGATCCTTATTATCCTTACTACATCCAGTTAAAACTAAACTTAAGCTTAAAAAAACTGAAATAAAAATGCTAAAAAACCTTTTCATAATATTATCACCCCACTATTGTTATATATCAATTCTATATTATCAAATAAATTATAAAATTTGACAAAGTTTTCTATTAATAGATATTTTCTATACAATGTATCATATGTATAGGTTTTCTTGTTATATGAATATACAAAAAATAAAAAAGGATAAATCCTTCTATGGTTTGGATCTATCCTCACTTATCTCTAAACTTTATCATTTGTATTCACTAAGTAAATTTATTATGTTTTTCTTTTTGTTTATTATGAACCTTTATCTTTAGTTATGTTTAACCTTTTTAACTTATTTTATTAATTATCTCTTCTATCTTCTCTACTATTTCGTTCTTATTTCTTTTGTCTCCATAAAGAACTGCTTTTGCATCAACTATTAAATCTCTAGTTTTGCTATCAGCGTTTGGTATAGAATCCATAGCTGATACTAAATTATTGATACTTTCCTTACTATTATCTTCTTTGAACTCTTGTAAATAAGATCTTAAAGTATTTTGTGCACTATTATTATCCATATTAAATAACAACCTCCTATGTATTTTACTATCTTTCTAAATAAATCTTTCCCATAATAGAGGTTTATTATTCCAACAAAGTAAAACTTAATTAATTTAAAAATTATTATCTATTAAATAAATTTTGTTAATAGATTTATCACTATATTAAGTAAACTACATATTATATTTATATACTTGCTACTATTGTATGTACTCCTACCAGTGTTAATATATAGATTATTTATAAAAATCCTATCAATATAATCTATATAAAAAGAATACTTTTCTTAGAGCAAGTTAATAATCTTATTATAAGATATAGACGCTTAAAGTTTATACAAAAGCGTTGTATCACCTCAAAACTCAGAGATATATCTCTGAGTTCTTTTTTATTTTAGTATGGTTTTTATAACTCTAAAAAAGTTTTTATAGCTTATCTTTTCAATATCTTCTGTTGTGTACCCTCTTCTTATTAATTCATTTATTATATTTCCCACTTGTGAAGCATCTTCTACTCCTATTGTATTTATTTCAGTAGGATTTTTTGAAAACTCTCCTGAACTATCGTCTTCTAAATATTCACAAAAGTCAAATCCAAATGCAACACTATCTATTCCAATAGTATCAACCATATGATCTATATGGTTGATTAGGTATTTTAAATTTTGCTTATTTTTATCTTCATGAACAAATTCTCTATATACATTTAATCCCACTATTCCTTTTCTTTTTCCTATAGCTCTTAGTTGTCTATCTGTAATATTCCTTGGCACGTTACAAAGTGTTTTGCAATTTGAATGAGATGCAATGAACGGTTTACTTGTATTTTCATATATATCCCAAAATGTTTTTTCATTTGCATGAGATACATCTATTATCATACCTAACCTTTCCATTTTTCTTATGACATTTATACCATGCTTGGTAAGACCTCTATTAGGATCTCCGTCTATACCTGTTGCTAACTCATTTTCTTCATTCCATGTAAGAGATGCATGCCTAGCTCCTAACATATAAAGAGTATCTATTAAGTCTACATTTTTTCCTATATAACTGAGTCCTTCAAGTCCTATAATTACAGTCATCTTTCCTTGTCTAATTCCTTTATCTAGATCACAACCTTGTTTTACTATGTGAATTAAATCTTGATTTTCCATGATTTCTGTAGACATGTTTTCTATCATATGTATAACTCTATTTTTAGTATTCTCATTGTAGGGAGGCTCTGGCCATACTATAAATATACCTCCATTTATATTTCCTTTTTTAAATCTCTCTAAATGCATACTTTTGAAAATATCCTTAAATCCTTTTTTTCTTTTTACATTAACATCTGTCCATATATCAGCATGACCATCAAATATCATGTTATGCCCTCCTATCAATTCATATTTATATAATATTATATATAAATGTAGGTATATATATCATAAAAAAAGAAGATACATAAAATAAATCTGTATCTTCGTATCTTTTTTTAAGTTAATATATTTTTTATAAAGCAATCATCTTTATAAATTGCTTTACTCTTTCATTATCCGTTTCCATTAATTCTTTAGGACTTCCATCAAAAGATATCTTACCATTTTCAAGGAAAATTACCCTATTTGAAAAATTAGTAACCATATTGATCTGATGTGTAACTATTACCATTGTAAACCCTTCTTTAGCTAGTGATTTCATGGTGTTAAAAACTTCATATGCAAGCTCTGGATCTAAAGATGATGTTGGTTCATCAAATAATATAACTTCAGGCTCCATAGATAAGGCTCTAGCAATAGCTACTCTTTGTTGTTGCCCTCCAGAAAGATTTTTAGGATATTCATTTATCTTGTCTTCTAATTTTACTTTCTTTAAAAGACTCATAGCCAACTCTTTTGCTTCATCAGTATTCATTTTCCTTATAACTTTACAAGGATTAACTATGTTTTCTAGAACTGTATAGTGAGGAAATAAGTTAAAATCTTGAAATACCATTCCTACTTTTCCTATGACAGATCTAGAATCACCTACAACTTTTTTATCTACAATAATTTCTCCATTTTTTATTTTTTCAAGTCCATTTATACATCTTATTAAAGTACTCTTACCAGAACCACTTGAACCAATAATAGAAACAATTTCACCTTTAAAAATATCAAAAGAAATTCCTTTTAAAACTTCAGTTTTATTATAATCTTTATATATATTTCTAACTTGAACTATTGGCTCCATAAGCTAGTTCTCCTTTCTAGTACCTTAGATAGCAAAGTAACTAAATACGTCATCACAAAGTAAAACACACCTAGTGTAATATATATTTCAAAAGGTCTTAACGTCCTTGCATATATTTGATTTCCTATTCTAGTAACTTCAGCTATTGATATTACAGAAATAAGAGATGTATCTTTAAGTATAGTAGAAAAATAGTTCATAAATGGAGGTACAGCTATTCTTAAAGCTTGAGGTAATATAATATAGATAATAGTAGAGATTCTATTGTATCCTAGAGAATAAGCAGCCTCATACTGTCCTCTATCTACAGACATAATTGATGCTCTAACAATTTCAGACATATATGCCCCACAGTTAAGTGCTAATCCTATTATAGCAGCAGTATAACTTTCCATGCTTATCCCAAATGGTGGTAGTCCATAATATATAACGAAAAGCTGAACTAATAAAGGTGTACCCCTAAATATTTCAACATATGCACTTAAAAATACCTTAAAAACTTTAGGAATATTACTAACTCTTAATGCTCCAACTATTAATGAAATACAAAGTGCTAGCATGAAAGCTAGCACTCCTATTTTTAATGTAACTCCTGCAGCTTCAATAAGTTGTGGCAAATATGGTACTATAAAGCTAAAATCCAGACTTTTCATTTAATTCAACTCCAACCATTTTTTAAATGCCTTATCATAAGCTCCATTTTCTTTCACTTTTTTTATACCTTCATTAATCTTATTAGTAAGTTCATCTGCACCTTTTTGCATAACAGTTACTATTTCAACTGATTTTATAGGGTCATTTATAACCTTTAAATCTTTATTTCCTTTAACTTGTGTAACTGCATATGCATATCCTACAACAACAGCATCTATTCTTCCATTTTTAAGTTCCATAAAAGTTTCAGAATTTCTATTATATTTCTTAACTTCTTTTACTTTTATTCCTTTATCCTTAAGACTGTCTGCGGCAACTTCACTTGTAGAGTTAGCTTGAACTCCTATTTTTTTATCTTTTAAATCTTCTTTTGATTTTATATCTTTATTATCATTTCTTACTACAATTATCTCACTTAAGTCATAATACTTATCACTCATATTTACATTTTCAGAAGCAGATGTTGCCTCTTCAGGAGAAATACATGATATTACTAAATCATGATCTCCTTTATTTAATCCAGCTATCAATCCTTCCCAAGCTGTATCTTTTAAAGTAACTTTTACTCCCAAAGCTTGTCCGAGTGATTTTGCAAAATCAGCATCAAACCCTTCTATTTCATTTTTATCATTCCTTGAAGAAAATGGTGGGTATTCTGGACACATACCAACTACTAGTTCGCCTTTTTCTTTAATCTTTTCCCAAGAAATATCTTTATTCGTTGTTTCTTTACTTCCTTCATTTTTGCTAGATGTATTTTGTGTATTATTAGAACAAGCAATAAATGTTATAGACAATAAAGCTAATAATAAAGCATACATTAATTTTTTCACTTTTCTTCCTCCTTCAAGAAAACGTTTTTATACCAAAAATAGAATATCTAATATTAATAAGTAAATCAAATAAGTTTTATCTATACGTTTTTGGTATTATATAGGTTTTATTTATGCAGCACTTTAAACTCTATCTATTTTGTTTTCTTGAAAGTGTATTATTAAAGGCTTAAATGCTGAAATTTAAATATTTAGGATTTATCTATAAGCTTATGTTTTTGCTAAGAATGCTTATTAATTCCAATATAGACTTTTCCCCATTACTTTCATCAACGGCATAAAATGGTATATTTATTTTGTGTAAATTAAGTAACTCCTCTAGCACTTCTATATATACTCCTTTTTCTTCTATCATTACTAAATTCTCTATTTTCTTTTTTGTATCATCAATATCTATAAACTCACCACCCCAGTTTCCAGAGCAAGTTTTGTTTACTCCACAACTTGGACTTCCGTCTATTCCTATTACACCTACTATTTCATATCCATTATTAATATAGTCCGATACTTGATATACTATAGGTTCAAGCATTTCTTTACATTGTTTCCTGAAAAATTGTGTATTAAATTGTTCTTTTACATGTCCCCATCTTTTAATTCCATAAACTATTGTTTCTGGACAGGGAAGTTGTAACATACCTATATTATTATCAATAAAATATTTTAATAAATTATTTATATGTGATGGATATTCATCCAATCCTTCAACTTTAGAATTAATATTTAATATACAATGTGATAGTAGTACTATTCTCTTTTCTTTTTTCATATTAATCACCTCTAATAAAGATTTAAGTTACTTTAAATTTACAATATTAAAAATTAAAAATCAATACAATAACATTATTACAAAGGTTTTGTATAATATTTTATTATAAATTTTAAGTTTTTTATATTTATATAAAAAAACATAAGATGAATTACATCTTATGTCTTAATCTATTTAATATATAATTTCTAAACCTTCTTCTTCAACCATTTTTTTATCTTGATCTATGTCATTTCCTATAGTAGTAAGATAATTTCCTACTAATAGTGCATTGACTCCTGCCCTTAATCCTATATTTTGAGTATCTTCTAGAAGCATTCTTCCACCAGCATATCTTATATATGACTTTGGTATTATGAATCTATATACTGCCATAGTTTTTAATATTTCCATAGGTTCTAAAGATTCATTATTCTCAAGGGGGGTTCCCTTTATGGGATTAAGAATGTTTATTGGTATAGATTCAACCTCTAGTTCTCTTATTTCAAATGCCATTTTTATTCTATCTTCTATACTTTCACCCATTCCTATAATTCCACCACAACATACTTCCATGCCAGCTTTTTTAACATTTCTTATAGTCTCTATTCTTTCATCATAACTATGCGTAGTACACACATTTTTATAATAGTCACTACTAGTTTCCACATTATGATGATACATAGTCACTCCAGCTTCTACAAGCTTTTTAGCCTGTTCGTAAGATATTATTCCAAGTGATGTACAAAGGTTTATAGTAGTATTTTCTTTTAGTCTTTTGTATATATCTATAATATCCTCTAGTTCTTTATCTGTCATACCTCTTCCACTTGTAACTAAAGAAAATCTATGTGCACCTTTCGCTTCCATCTCTTTAGCTCTTTTATAAGCATCATCATAACTCACTAAAGGATACTCTTCTACCCCTGTATTATAATGACTTGATTGTGCACAAAATGTACAGTTCTCAGAACACTTTCCTGACTTTGCATTCATTATCGTACATAAATCAGCTTTCTTACCATTAAATTTATCTCTTATTTTATTTGCATTTTCAAACAATACATTTAATATTCCTAGATCATTGTTATCTATATTTATAAGATTCAAAGCTTCTTCATAAGTAATTTTTCTTCCATTTAATATTTCATTTGTTAATTTTTCTATATAACTAATCATGCCACTTAACTCCCTTGACTTAATCTTTAAGAAACATTTTTTTCTAACATTCCACTTTTTCTTAAAATAGGAACGATTTTAACTCCTATAAGTGATATAACTACACATTTAATTAAATCTTGTATAATAAATATAGTAAATCCTGTTTTGATAGCAGTACTCATACTCATAGGATTTTTCATAACTATATTCATTATCATATAAAGATATGGTACTCCTATAATATATACAACAATAATTCCAATAACTACGGATGTTAATAATCTTACAAATTTAATCTCTCCTTGTTTCTCAGTTAACTTTCCTATGATGTATGAACATAACATAAATCCTATTAAGTATCCAAATGTAGGACTAAATATATGTTGAATTCCACCTTTACCTCCAGCAAATATTGGTAGCCCAGCTAGTCCAATAATAATGTACAATATTTGAGACATTATTCCTCTTCTTGAACCTAAAATTAACCCTGAAAATGCGCAAAAGAAAAACTGAAAGGTAAACGGTATTGGTTGTGTAGGTATTTGCAAATATGCACCTATTGCTGTTAATGCTGCAAACATAGATACTAATATCATATCTTTTGTTTTAATTTTCACATCAAACCCTCCTTAACTTTTATTTGAAACATTAATTATTTTTAAATATTTAAAAATAATGAGAACAAATTATATAATATAAATTTAATGATATTTTATATTACACATTTTTAATTGTCAACTTATTTTTTTATATGGTTAACAATATTTTTCAAAATATATTTGAGAGGGTCATTTCTCTGAAAGTATTTTAAATAAATAAAAGAGCTACAAAATCAAAATTTGTAGCTCTTACTCACTATGTTGTGGAAGTGTTATCAATACAGTAGTTCCTTCTCCAAGTTCACTATCTATAGTTAAACTTCCATTATGAAGTTTAATTATCTCGTCACTTACAGCAAGTCCTATTCCACTTCCTGACTTCTTACTAGTTCCCTTAAAGAATTTCTCCTTTACTTGGGATAAATCTTCTGGAGAGATACCTGTTCCTTCGTCTTTTATTTTTATATAGGTATTTTTATCATCACAATATATATTTACAAATACATGTTTACCTTTATCTGTAAATTTCACAGCATTATCTATTATATTTATAAATACTTGTCTTAATCTATTTTTATCTGCCATTATAAATGGTATATCTTCTTCAGAACTGTATTCTAAAATTACTCCATCTTTCAAGGCTCTTAACTTACATATATGGATCACATCTTCTAAGTCATCTTTAACATTTATTTTTTCTAAATGAAGAACTATTCTTCCACTCTCTATTTTTGAAAAATCTAATAATTCCTCAACCATTTGTGAGAGTCTAGTTGTTTCTTTTATTATTATTTTAAGTCCTAACTCTGCCTCTTCTTTATCTTTAAGACCTCCAGTTAGTATAGTTTCACTCCATCCTTTTATAGATGTTAGCGGAGTCCTTAACTCATGTGATATAGAAGATATAAAGTCATTTTTAAGCCTTGTACTATTTACAATCTCCCCTGCCATATAGTTAAGGGTATCTGCAAGTTCCCCTATTTCATCATTGTAATGTTTTTCTATCCGCTCTGAAAATTGTCCCTTAGCCATTTTTTGAGCAACACCATTAATTTCATTTAGAGGATTTATTATAGATCTACTAAATAGTATACTTAAACTTAACATAATTAGTAGTATAATTAAAATAGTAAAAAAGGAAGCCGTAAAAAGTTTTCTAATAACTTTATTTACCTCCTCCAGTGATGTTATATTTCTCACCACACCAACTATCTTATCTTTTTCTTGCATTATAGGGCTTGATACTATCATTATATTTTCTTTTGTATTTTTATCTTTACCAGTCCAAGTAGATACTTGTCCTTTTAATGACTTAATATAATCCTGAGAGTCTACCTTATCTTTAAATAAAAATCCACTTGAACTCATAATTATATTACCTTTAGTATCCAAAACTTGAAGTTCTGAATAATCTTTAGAAAAACCTTGGATAATTTGTTGTGCAATATCATGTAACGTATCTTGTTTGCCACTTAAATATCTATTATAGAAGTCTGCAGCTGTAGTAGTAGTGTTTGAAAGATTTTGAGTTATATTTCCATAATAGTAGTTCTTTATTAATATTACAAAAGCTCCTTCTACTATTAATAATACAGCAGATACTATTATAATATAGTTATAAACCCACCTTTTTTTAATCCCTTGCACACTACTCTTCCTTTCTCCATCTGTATCCATATCCCCATATTGTCTTTATATACTTTGGATTTGACGGATCGTCCTCTATTTTACGTCTTAATCTTCTTATATTTACATCAACAATCTTAGGATCTCCAAAATAGTTTTCACCCCAAACACTATTTAAGATTTCTTCTCTAGTTAATGATTGCTCTTCATTTTCTATGAACAATTTCATAATGGAGTATTCTATTTGTGTCAAGTCTATTTCCACTTCATTCTTTAGTACAACTCTAGCAGCTGTGTCTATTCTAAATGGACCAGAAACTAGATTTTTTTGTTTTCCTCCATTAAGCATTTCTACTCTCCTAGCTAAAGCATCTATTCTAGCCACTAACTCCATAGGGCTAAAAGGCTTTATCATATAGTCATCTGCTCCCATTGTAAGTCCACTTATTTTATCTAATTCTTGAGATTTAGCTGTAAGCATTATGATTCCCATGTTTCGGTCTTTTTCTCTTATCTTCCTACATACTTCAAAGCCATCAATACCAGGTAGCATTACATCTAAAACAGCCATATCTATATCATTTGAATTATTTACTATTTCAAGAGCTTCTTCACCAGTACCTGCTTGTAATACTTCATATCCAGCTCTTTTTAAGTTTATTACAATAAAAGCTCTTATATCATCCTCATCTTCTAAAACAAGAACTCTAGCCATTCTAATTCCTCCATTTCTAGAATATTAAAATATAAACTACTATTTCAATATTTTAAAGTTTTTCTTCACTTCATCAATTGTTATTAGCTTTTCATTAAATTCAGTACTATGATTAGTACTTCCTAAGGTAGCAAAGTAAACTTTTTGAGCACTTTCACCAATCTTTACATACTTATTCTTTTTAAGTTTATTAATCTTATCTGCATCAATATCTGCTTTATTATACTCATATATGGTTAATAAATTATATTTTATATATTCATATGAATTAAGATACTGGAACGATATCAATTTACTAGTGTGATTGTTCTCATCACTTTCCTCATAACATCTAACAGTAATGTTTTTATCCCAATTTGAAGGAAAATCAAAACTTATTTTTAAGTCATCATTATAATATACTCTTTTTACAAGTATTAGATCTCTTCCTCCATCCCATTTATTCCAATGGGTAACCATAGAGTTACGTTCAAAAACATCCTCTGTTTTTTCAGCAGTATATTGTCTTATTGGTATCTCTATTATTCCATCATTATCTATATCTTGTGGATCCATTGCATATGGAGAAGTTGTTTTTTCCACAAGTCCAATTTCGTCATCATAAAAAGCATTTACTAGTTGTCCATGTTCCATGACTAATAAAGCTGTTGCACCATAATGCTCATATGAAGTTTGAATAAAAATTCCTGTCTTATCTTTAGATGCTTTCCCTACTTTAATAGACTTAATAGTTGTAGGACTATCAACAATAGTCTCATTTATGAACTCTATTGTACTTTCTTCAGATGTATATTTATATAAATCCGCTGACAATCTATCATCACTTTTTTTCAAAGTTACTATTTCAGGTAGTTCATCATTGTCTAAATCTGCTATAATCATTTCTTCATAAGCGGTTTCAAATATCTCTACTATGTTATCATCACTATAGGAGTACATACTTACACCCTTATTTTTATATTCTCCCCCCATAGAACTTATTATTATTTCTGGTCTTCCATTTCCTGTTATATCTTTAAACATAACTTCATCAAATTCTTTTCCCGACTCTTTCATTTCACCTTTAGGTATCCATGCACCATTTTCTTTTTTAAGTACTAATGCTCTCAAAGAGTCTTTATCTACACTCAATTTATAAAATGCTACTACTTCATCTTCATTATCCCCATCTAAATCAATAAATTTTATAGCACTTAGTTCTTCTTTATTATAGGGGGCTGTCAGTTTAGCTGTTTTAGGTAGTATTTTTTGTATTACAGATTTTATTTCTTGATTCTCTTGTGAGAACTTTGGTACTTTCATTAAGCCTTCTGGTGATGCTTTAAACGAACAAGCTGGAAGTATAGATAACATGGATATTATTATGATTAATTTTAGTTTTCTTTTTATGGTTATCACCTTCCTTGACTTTAAATAAGCAGTCAGTATTTATCTTATAATATAGTCTAAAGAAATTGGTTACAAAAAAATTACTATGATATTACATTATTTCTGACAATATCTCTTTTTACTTATCTCTTGTAAAAATAGTTAACATATTCTAAATCTAATTATACTATAATACAAATAATTAGATAAATCCATATATTGTATATTTATGTAAAATATCATTATTTTTCAAGAGGTGTAACGCTATGTCTAGCATAATCCTATATATTATCTCTTTATTCCTTTTGTTCTTATCTTTTATAAAAGATAAAAACAAAACTAAAAAAGCTTTAAATATTTCTCTTGAATCTTTTTTAAATTTACTTCCAACTATACTACCTATGATAATGTTTGTAAGCATATTTTTATCAATCATAGATCCTAATATTATAACAAAATTGATTGGTACAAAATCTGGATTAAAAGGTGTTCTTCTTTCTATAGTTATTGGATCTATATCTTATATCCCAAACTTTATATCTCTC
The DNA here is from genome assembly GCF_001190785.1 of Gottschalkia purinilytica. NCBI lineage: Bacteria > Bacillati > Bacillota > Tissierellia > Tissierellales > Gottschalkiaceae > Gottschalkia > Gottschalkia purinilytica. The sequence continues at coordinate 25,712 of NZ_LGSS01000015.1, forward strand.
CCTCTCGGTGCTAGTTTATTACAAAGGGGTGCAGGATACCCTCAAGTTGCAGGACTTATATCAACATTAATGGGAATAGGTATAGTTACTTTTCCTTTAGAAAGTAAGTATTTCGATAATAAATTTTCTATTATAAGAAATTTAATAGGTTTAATTTCATGTATTGTCTTTGTAATTATAGTGTGGTGGTTCCTTATATGAATATAATAAGAAAATATAAATGGTTGATAGTTTTTATAGTATTGATAATCGTAATATACAACATCAACTCAACTGTAGGAGTAAATACTATATATTTTTCTTTTTCAAATATTAAAACTTTTCTTTCATTGGTTCCTCCTATATTCATATTAATGGGTTTATTGGATGTATGGGTTCCAAAAGAAACTATGGTAAAATATATGGGGAAGGATTCTGGTATAAAAGGGCTATTATGTATATTAACTCTAGGTTCATTAGCTGCTGGACCTTTATATGTGTCTTTTCCTATAGCTCATATGTTTATTAAAAAAGGTGTAAAACTTTCTTATATTATCTTTTTTATAGGTGTATGGGCAAATTGTAAAGTTCCTATGATGGTCTATGAATATACATCACTAGGAGGAACATTTACTTTTCTTCATATAACAACCAGCTTATTTGTATATTTGGTTTTATCTATATTAGTTGAAAAATATTTATCCGAAGATGAAATAAAAAATATATATAATAAAGAGTCTACTACAAACTAAATGTAATAGACCCTTTCCTTATTATTTTGATGCAAACATGTCTGCTGCTTTATATGAACTTCTTACTAATGGGCTAGATGCGACAAACTTAAATCCTAGCTTAGTAGCTTCTTCTTTATACATTTCAAATGTCTCAGGAGTAACATACTCTTTTAATTGATAGTGTTTTTCTGAAGGTTGTAAGTATTGTCCTACTGTCAAGAAGTCACAATCAACTTGTCTTAAGTCTTTGAATACTTCTATAACTTCGTCTTCTTTCTCTCCTAATCCTACCATTATTCCTGATTTAGTTAATACAGTTGGATCTAATACTTTTACATTTTTTAGTACGTCTAATGATCTTTGATATATTGCCATTGGTCTTACGTCTGGATATAATCTTGGAACTGTTTCTATGTTGTGATTTAGTATTTCTGGCTTTGCATCTACAACTATTTTTAATGCATCAATGTCTCCTAAAAGATCTGGAATTAATACTTCTATGATTATATCCTTCTTTATCCTTCTTATGGCTTTTATTGTTTCTGCAAAGTGACTTGCTCCACCATCTGGTAAATCATCTCTTGTAACAGAAGTTATTACTACATGTTTTAACCCTAAATCAACTGTAGCCTTTGCTACGTTTTCAGGTTCTTTAGGATCTAGTGGCTCTAATTTTTTATGTGTAACATTACAAAATCTACAATTACGTGAACACTCTTTACCTAATATCATAAATGTAGCAGTTTTTTTACTATAGCACTCTACTCTATTAGGACAGTTTGCAGCTTCACAAACTGTATTTAAGGAGAATTTTTTTAATAAATCATTAACATATCCCATATTTTGGCCTTCTCTTTTCTTAATTCTAAGCCATTCAGGTTTTCTTTTGATTGTTGGCATATATGTTTCCCCCACTCTAATTATTTATATAAACTTATTTCTTCAAAGCTATCATACCCAAATATTTTGCAAAAATATTTCAAAACTTGATCATTCACACGCTGAAAATCTACATTATGATCTAGTAGCTTTTCTAGGGAAATTACATCTCTACCTTGTATTCCACAAGGCACTATCCAATTAAAATGATCTAAATTTGTATTTACATTAAATGCAAATCCATGCATAGTTACCCAACGCTTAACTGTAAGGCCTATGGCTGTTATCTTACTATTTTTTATCCATACTCCGTTATTTATGTCATCTCTGAAAGCATCTATATTATATTCATTTTTTAATAATTGTATAAATAATTCCTCTAGCTTATATACAAAATCTTTTATTCCTAGTTTTAAATCCTTTATATTAACTATAGGATATCCTACAATTTGACCAGGTCCATGATATGTTACATCTCCACCTCTACCTATTTTAACTATATCGGCATTTTGTGATTTCAAATATTCTTCTGATACTAAAATATTTTCCTCAACAGCATTTTTACCTAATGTTATAACTGGAAAATGCTCTACTAATATTAGTGTATCTTCTATTTCTTTATCTTGTCTTTTTTTTAGGAGGTCAAGTTGTATATCTAAAGCTTCCTCATAACTACATTGCCCTAAGTTCAGTACATTTAGTTTCGTCATATGTTCATCTCCTTAAATGTAAATACCCCCCTACTATATAAGTCAAACTCATATAGACTGCGGGGGGTATAGGCAATAAAATATATTATAGATCGTTGTTACACAAAATATCTCCGTTGTTACACAAGTTAAAACTTAAAGCAAATTATACTAATTGGTATCTGTAAATTAAAGTTGCCTGTCCGTTTCTTTCTTTAACTCCACCTTTTAGTATTTTAGCTTTTTCTCCACTCTCTAACTCTATTTCTGTTCCTTGAATCTTTTCTATATGTTCTGATACAGCAGAAGCATATTGAGGTTCAACTTCTTCCTTAACGCCCCAGGCGAGTGCCATTACAGCCGCAGCGTCTCAAGTCTCACAAATATTAGCTTTTCTTTCGGCAATAGATGCAACTAAGCTATCTGTTAATGCCTTTTCCACATTACCATCATGTGCAAACATTAGTATTACCTCCTAAAAGTATACCTCTATAATTTTTCTCTATATCATTATATCATTATATTTGTTTTTTCTATATATATTTATAAATTATTTTCTATTTTTCATATTTTAGTATTAAATCCCTAGCAGCCTTACCTTCATTTATTCTTCTAACAGGAGTGTCATAAGGTGCATTTTTTAGAAGCTCAGGATCTTGTTTAGCTTCTTCAGCTATTCTATTCATAGCATTTATAAACTCATCTAGAGTTTCTTTACTTTCTGTTTCAGTTGGCTCAACCATTATAGCTTCATTAACTATTAATGGGAAGTAAACTGTTGGTGGATGATATCCGAAATCTAATAATCTCTTAGCTATATCAAGAGTTGTAATTCCTGTAGACTTATCTTTAATTCCACCTAATACGAACTCATGCTTACATACTTGATCTATTGGTAAGCTATAGTTTTCTTTAAGTTTATTCATCATATAGTTTGCATTTAATACTGCAACTTCACTTACTTCTTTTAATCCTTCTGATCCCATAGATAGGATATATGAATAAGTTCTAACTAGTACACCAAATTGTCCATAGAAACCTTTTATTTTTCCTATTGAATTTGGTCTATCATAGTCTAGGATGAATTTATCATCTTTTTTCTCAATAACCGGTACTGGTAAGAATTCAACTAAGTCTTCTCTCACACCAACTGGACCTGCTCCTGGTCCACCTCCACCATGAGGTGTTGAAAGTGTTTTATGCACGTTAAAGTGCATTACGTCAAATCCCATGTCTCCAGGTCTTACTTTACTCATTATAGCGTTCATGTTAGCTCCATCGTAGTATAGTAATCCACCAGCTTCATGAACTAAATCAGCTATAAGCTTAATGTTTTGTTCAAATAATCCAAGAGTACTTGGATTTGTAAGCATTAAACCTGCTATTTCATCACTTAATACTTCTTTTAAGCTATCTATATTAACAGAACCATCTGCATTTGATTCAACTTCAACTACCTCAAACCCTGCAACATAAGCACTTGATGGATTCGTACCATGAGCTGAATCTGGAACTATGATTTTAGTTCTTTTACTATCTCCTCTTTTTTCATGATAAGCTTTGATTATTAATAATCCTGTATACTCACCATGAGCACCAGCAGCTGGTTGAAGAGTTACTCTAGAAAATCCTGAGATTTCTGAAAGTTGTGCATCAAGATTATACATTAATTCTAATGCACCTTGAACTGTTTCTTCTGGTTGATATGGATGGATATTAGTGAATCCACTTAAAGAAGCCATATCTTCATTTAATTTAGGATTGTACTTCATTGTACATGATCCTAATGGATAGAAACCAGTATCAACACCATAGTTTTTATGTGAAAGATTAGTAAAGTGTCTTATAACTTCTACTTCACTTACTTGTGGTAAGTCAGCTTCTTTCTCTCTTAAAAATTCGCTAGGAATAAGCTCACTTACACTAACTTCATTCACATCTAATTTTGGAAGGCTATATCCTTTACGACCTTCTTTTGAAACCTCAAATATCAATTTATTATAGTTAGATCTCATGCTATAACACCTCCATAACACGAGCTAATGTGTCAATTTCTTCTTTAGTTCTTTTTTCAGTAACACATAGTAGAAGACCATTTTTATGTTCTTCATAATCTTTACCTAGCTCGTATCCACCAAGGATATTATTTTTTAATAATTCTTCATTTACTTTTGAGCTATCAATATCACTTGTTAGCGCAAATTCTTTGAAGAATGGTTTATTAGGGAATAATGGTTTGAATTTACCACTCTTAGTTAATTCATTGAATGCATAGTGAGCTTTTTGCATGCTTTGTAATGCAACTTCTTTAAGTCCCTCTTTACCCATTGCAGTTAAATATATAGTAGCCACTAATGTATTTAATCCTTGGTTTGAACAAATATTTGAAGTAGCTTTATATCTTCTTATATGTTGCTCTCTTGCTTGAAGAGTCAATACGAAAGCTCTATTTCCATCAGCATCTTCTGTTTGACCAACAATTCTACCTGGAATCTTTCTAACTAATTTTTTAGTAGTAGCGAAGAATCCTAGATGTGGTCCACCATAGCTTAAGCTATTTCCTAAAGATTGTCCTTCACCAACAACTATGTCAGCTCCTAGCTCTCCAGGACTTTTTAATATTCCTAAAGAAATTGGATCAACGTACATGATTAAGTTAGCTTTATTTTCATGAACAATTTTTTCTACTTCTGTAACATCTTCTATGATACCAAAGAAGTTAGGGCTTTGAACAATAACACCAGCTGTTTCTTTAGTAACTAAAGATTTTAATTTTTCAACATCTGTAACACCATCTACAGCATCTACTTCTATTAATTCTAAGCTTCTAGCTTTTAGATAACTTTTAAGTACCTTTCTAGTTTCTGGGTTAACTGTTTTTGAAACAATTACAGACTGACGTCTTGTGTTTTCACAAGCTAATACAGCAGCTTCTCCACATGCTGTTGGACCATCATACATAGAAGCGTTTGTTACATCCATACCAGTTAATTCAGTAATCATTGTTTGATATTCAAATATTACTTGTAAAGTACCTTGACTTACTTCTGGTTGATATGGTGTGTAAGCTGTATAAAACTCTGATCTAGAAATTAAGTGTTTTATTATTCCTGGGATATAGTGGTCATAAGCTCCTGCTCCTAAAAAGCAAGGTAATTCTTCTATATTTTTGTTTTTAGCCGCTAATTGTCCCATGTGCTTACGAACTTCTAGTTCAGATAAAGCTTTAGGTAAATTTAGGTCTCTTCCTAGTCTAAGATCACTAGGTATATCTTTAAATAGGTCTTCTATAGAGCTAGCACCAACGCTTTCAAGCATTTCTTTTCTAGTGCCATCATTATTAGGTATATACCTATGCATTACATTTCCCCCTTTATTGTAGGATTTTGTGACTTTTTATTATTCGTTACAGAATTCTTCGTATTGTTTAGCATCCATTAATTTATCAAGTTCTGAGCTATCTGATAATTCAACTTTTACTACCCAGTTAGCATATGGATCTTCATTAACTAATCCTGGATTATCTTCTAAGTCTTCATTTACAGCTACTATTTTACCTGATACTGGTAAGTATGAATCTGAAGCAGCTTTAACTGATTCGATAACTCCAAATACGTCTCCAGCGTTTAATTCATCATCAACAGCTGGTAATTCAACATAAACGATTTCCCCTAATTGATGTTGAGCATGGTCAGTAACTCCAATGTAAGCTTCATTTCCTTCTACTTTAATCCACTCATGATCTTCTGAATATAATAATCCTTCTACTATTTTACTCATTTTAAAATTCCTCCTTAAATACTCTTTATTTTTAATTTCAAAATTATTTTAACAGATTGTTTTATATTAGTAAACTTTATATAGTTTATTTTTTGCTTAAGAATCTTTTGCTTATAACTTTTGCTTTAACTGGCTTATTTCTTATAACTACATCGAATTCAGTTCCTAATTCTGTGTACTCTATATCAACTAATGCATTTCCTATGTTTTTCTTAACTGTAGGAGCAGCATATCCAGTTGTTACTACACCAATTTTTTTGCCATCTACTTCTACTTCGTATCCATGTCTTGGGATTCCTCTTCCTATCAATTCGAATCCTACGATTTTTCTTTTTAATCCTTCTTCTTTTTGTTTAGCTAAAGCTGCTTTACCTATAAAGTCACTTTCTTTCTTTAACTTAACAAACATACCATATCCAGCTTCTAGTGGAGTTATATCTGCTGAAAGTTCATTTCCGTAAAGAGGTAATGTAGCTTCAAATCTTAATGTATCTCTTGCTCCTAGTCCTATAGGTTTTATTCCTTCTTCTTTACCATTTTCCATTAATGCTTCCCAAATTGTTTCAGCATCTTTGTTATCAAAGTAAATTTCGAATCCATCTTCTCCAGTATATCCTGTTCTTGATACTAAACATTTAGCACCTGCAACATTCACATCTCTCTTTAAATGGAAGAATTCGATTTCATCTAAGTTTGTATCAGTTACTTTTTGTAAAACTTTTTGAGCTAATGGTCCTTGAATAGCTACTTGTGATACATCATCTGAAATATTTTTGATTTCTACATCAAATTGTTTTGTGTTTTCTAATATCCATTTAACGTCTTTTTCGATATTAGAAGCATTTATTACTAGTAAGTAATGGTCTTTTGAGTATCTGTATGCTAAAAGGTCATCAACAACTCCACCATTTTCATTACACATGAATGTATAAACTATTTGTCCATCAACTATAGCTTCTACATCATTTGTAATTAAGTATTGAACACATTCAGTAGCTTGGTTTCCTTTGATTTCTACTTCACCCATGTGTGAAACATCAAATAAACCAACTTTAGTTCTTACATTTTCATGTTCTGGATTTAAGCCTTCAAATTGTACTGAAAGTGCCCATCCAGCATAGTCTACTACTTTTCCACCATATTTTTGGTGCATGTTATAAAGAGCTGTTTTTCTTGATTCTGACATATTAAATCCTCCTTTTCATTGTATAAAAAGTTTTCATTACCTATTTACCCTAGTTTCTTTATAATAACAATAAATATATTAAAAATATATTAAAAAAAGGAATATAAAGACATCACAAATAAGTGCCGTTATATTCCTCTGTTTACTAACCTGAGAGCTTCTACACTCTTTGTGTATTTCTCCTTCGGTGTCGAAAAGTCGATCTCTTCAGAGTCCCATCATATAACGCTCCTTTTGCCTGAAAGTTTCTATAGAAATTTGGCTCTTTTCATATTGCTTCTTCGGCTATCCTTTCAAAAGATATCTCACGCTATAGTCATCTGTTCTATGTTTAGTTTTAATTTCTAATATTTACCCTCAGCCTAAATATTACAATATTTCTTTTAGATTTTCAATGATTGATATTTTATTAACTTATTTATCGTAGCTCCATTTTATTCCATAGATACCAATACTAGCTTCTTCACACCTTCAGTATCTTTTATTTCATCTATAAGTTCTTCTATACTCTTTTTTAAATTATCTTCTTCAAATGTAATACTAACATTTGCAATACCGTTTATAGGTATATCTTGATTAATAGTAAGCACATTTCCACCATTATTAGATATTAATTGTAGTACATTTGATAGTACCCCTTGTAAATGACTTAACAAGAAAGACAATGTAACCTTTTTTCCACCTGATCTCTCTTCTAAAGTAAATACATGATCCTTATACTTATAAAATGTACTTCTACTTATTCCTACGTTTTTTACAGCCTCAGTTATTTCTTTAATTTGCCCTGTTCTTAATAGCTCCTTAGCAATTATAACCTTTTCAAATACATCTGGCAGTATGTTTTTATCTATAACCAAGTACTTACTATCCATATTTATCACCCTTATTAATGTTTTCTATAGATAAATACAAATCTACTTACTTTTTTTATAATTTATTAACTACATAACCTCTATCATCAATATTTAATTCTTTTATATCCCACTTGTTTCCTGTAGAATCTAATAATTTTTGTATTTCTCTTTTTTGTGAAACATCTTTTTCATCTACTGCTACTAATATAGTAGGACCTGAACCACTTAAAAATACGCCTTTACATCCTAGCTTTTCACACCCATCTAGTATTATATCATATCCATCTATTAATGACCCTCTATATTGTTGATGTAATTTATCTTTACTTGCAACTTTAAGTAAGTCAAATTCTCCATTAACAAGTGCACCCATCATAAGAGCTACTCTCCCTACATTAAATACGGCATCTCCATGAGGAACTACTGTAGGAAGTACAGATCTTGACACTTTAGTTGAAAGCTTAAAGTCAGGTATTAAGGCATAGAATTTAATACCACTTGCTAGTTTCATTTTACTATAAAATACTTGATTGTCCTCATATATAGAAACTACTAGTCCACCAAATAACGCTGGAGCTACATTATCAGGATGTCCTTCTATCTCAGTAGCTAGTTCAAGTATTTCATGATCTTTTAATATTCCACCTGAAAGTTCATTTGCTCCTATTATTCCACCTAGTATACAAGTAGAACTACTTCCTAGTCCTCTTGAAACAGGCACTTGAGTATCCATAGTTATTTTTATGCCTTTAGGTTTATATCCTGTTTTTTCAAAGCATTTCTGCATTGAAGTATATACTAGATTCTCTTCACCTGCATATTTTTCTTCGCATCCTTCTATTATTAATCCTTCTTCTATTTCTTCTATATAAAACTTATTATATATGTTCAAAGCAATACCAAGACAATCAAACCCAGGTCCTATATTAGCACTTGTAGCAGGTATCATTATTTCTATCATTACTTATCACCTATATTCCTAATAAATTTTTTATACTTTCTTTTATTTCATCTTTATCACAAACTCTGTCGTGTAATATTTCTTTATTTTCTAACCCTTTTATTGGTAGAGGAATATTTAAGTTACCTTTTTCAGATAATTTATAAATAAGTTGAAAATCATTATAATCATCAGTTTCTAGTCCTAACGCATCACAAACACTTCTTGTAAACTTAAACGGACTAGCTGTAGATGCTATTAAAGTTTGAGTCTTATCTCCTATTTCTTTAACATATTTTTCATATACAGAATATGCAACTGCTGTATGAGTATCAATGATATATTTAGTATCTTCATATACTTTCTTAATTGCTTCATAAGTTTCTTCTTCAGTTGCAAAGTTACCATAAAAATCAGATAGCTTTTCTCTCATTTCTTCAGAAATAGTATAAATTCCTTCTTCAGTTAATCTATTCATCATTTCTTTTACTATTCCATCATTGTTATTACTTATTTCATATAAAAATCTTTCAAGATTACTTGAAATTAATATATCCATTGAAGGGGATACAGTAAGTTTAAGTTCTCTTTTCCTATCGTATTTTCCTGTATTTATAAAGTCACAAAGTACGTTATTTTCATTAGAAGCACATATAAATTTATTTATAGGTAATCCCATTTTTTTAGCATAATATGCTGCTAATATATTTCCGAAGTTTCCAGTTGGAACAACTACATTTATTTTTTCTCCTTTTTTTATTGCTGATTTTTTAACTAAATTTAGATATCCATAGAAATAATAAACAACTTGAGGCACTAATCTTCCTATATTTATTGAATTAGCTGATGAAAGATCAAACCCTTTATTTTCTAGCTCTTTATTAAAATCTATATTGTTAAATGCTTCTTTCACTCCATTTTGAGCATCATCAAAGTTTCCTTTTATACCTACAACATACGTATTACTTCCTTCTTGAGTTATCATTTGTCTTTTTTGTACTTCACTTACACCCTTTTCTGGATAGAACACTATTATCTTTGTTCCTTCAACATCTTTAAATCCTTCTAATGCAGCTTTTCCTGTATCTCCAGAAGTTGCTGTTAATATAACAACTTCTTTTGAATGATTTAACTTTTTCATTGAAGTTTTTAATAGATAAGGAAGTATTGATAATGCCATATCTTTAAAAGCCAAAGTAGGTCCATGATAAAGTTCTAGAAAATGAGTGTCACCTTTACTTTCTACTGGAGCTATAAGTTGTGTATCAAATTTATCATCATAGGCTCCGTTTACACATTCCAAAAGCTCTTCTTTATCAAACTCTGGAAAAAATTTATTTATTATATAAAAAGCTAAATCATTATAGCTCATCTCTAAAAGTTCTGACAATGTTTTATCTATATTAGGAAAATGAGAAGGTACATATAACCCTCCATCATCTGCTATCCCCTTTACTATAGCTTCTAAACTAGAAACTATTTTCTTATCTCCTCTTGTACTTCTATAGTATAAACTCATTTTATTCCCCCCCTAAGGTTTAATGCTTCAAAAACTAAAGCTAAAATATCGTCATTTTACAAATTTATATTATATTAAAATATTTAATTAAAAAGGACTAAAATCCCTTTATTTATAATAAGTTTTTTATTACTGCTTATAATTTTTTTAAATAAATTTTTATATTATTGCTCTAAGTTTAAGTTACTTTCAATTCTCTTATAATCAGTATCCTAGCCTTTTATAAGTCTATCTATTTTCACTTAATTTTATAAAATTAGCAAAAAATATAAAAATTTATAAAAATATTTTGAACAATCTATTTTATTAATCATATTTATATGATATAATGTTTTTCATTGGAATACAAGTGTTTTTTATTCGACTACACGTTTAATATATCTAAGTTAAAATAAAAAATCAACTTACGGGTATTGTTAGTGAGATTATTATAAAAATAATGGTTAAAAGGGGAGAGCGGTATTATGATTAAAATAGGATTGCTTGGCTTAGGAACTGTAGGCTCAGGAGTATATGAAATCATAAGAGATAAAAAAGATAAGTTAAAAAAAGCTACTGGGAAAAACATAGAAATATCAAAAATTCTTGTTAGGGATAAAAATAAGGATAGAGGTTTAAATATAGATCAAAGTATTCTTACTGAAAATGCTGATGAAATTATAAATGATCCTAATATAGATATAATAGTAGAAGTTATGGGTGGTATAGATAAAGCATATAGCTATATATCTAAATCATTAAAAAACGGCAAACATGTTGTAACAGCTAATAAAGCAGTAATTTCTCTTCATATAGATGAACTTCATAATTTAGCTAAAGAGAATAACAAAGGTCTTTTATTTGAAGCTAGTGTTGGCGGTGGTATTCCTGTTATTAAAGGATTAAAAGAAGCTATAAAAATTAATGATGTTGATAATATCAAAGGAATATTAAATGGTACTACAAACTTCATTTTATCTAAAATGTGTGATGAAAATTTAAGTTTTGATGAAGCTTTAGACCTTGCTCATAAATTAGGATATGCAGAAGCCGATCCAACTGATGATGTAGAAGGATATGATGCAGCTAGAAAAATATCTATATTAGCTTCTTTAGCATTTAATACTAATGCTAGTATAAGTGATGTAATGTGTCGTGGTATAACTTCTATATCTCCTTTAGATATTAAGAACTTTAAGTTAATGGGACTTGTAGCAAAACTAATAGGTAGTGCTACTATAGATGGAAATGAGTTCTCTGCATCTGTAGAACCTATACTTGTAGATGAATCTGCTCCATTTGCCTCTGTTAAAGATGCATTCAATATAGTTTCTGTTGAAGGATGTACTGTTGGAGAACTACAATTCTACGGTCAAGGTGCAGGTAAAGACCCTACTGCTAATGCTGTAGTTACTGATATTATAGATATAATAAATGAAAGCTATAAAGAATATGAATATATTTGTAATGACTCTATTAAATCAGGAGGAACTAAATTATTTAAAGGTAACTATTATATGAGAGTTTCCCCTAATAACGTTAATGAGATTCCTAAGATAGTTAATAATCTTAATAAATCTGGCTTAGAGTTTAAAGTTATAGAATCTGACAAAGATCTTGTTCTAATAACTGAACAAATTTCATCTGATCAAATGGAAGCGATTATGAATGATCTAGATTTACCACAAAACAGCTATTCATATTTAAGAATTGAAAGTAACAATATTTCTTCAATTCACGATATAGATTTTGGTAATACAGACTCTTTCGCTATGTAGAAATTTAGGGGGAATTTTAATGGAAAGCATAGTTGTGCAAAAGTATGGTGGAACATCTGTAGGTAATATAGAAAGAATTTTTAATGTTGCCAATAGAGTTATAGCTACTAAAAATAAAGGAAATAAGGTTGTTGTAGTAGTTTCAGCTATGGGAGATACTACTGATGAACTCGTTGAAAAAGCTAAACAAATAAATCCTAATCCGTCTAATAGAGAATTAGATATGCTTTTATCAACTGGGGAGCAAATTTCTATATCTCTTTTAGCAATGGCTATACAGTCTTTAGGACATGAAGCAATTTCTCTTACTGGTCCTCAGTGTGGGATATTAACTACTAGTAATCATAAAAATGCTCGTATAGAAAAAATTAATAGCAATAGGATTAAAAAAGAATTAGAAGAAAATAAGATAGTTATAGTTGCAGGATTTCAGGGGGCTAACGAGAACGGCGATATTACTACTTTAGGTAGAGGTGGCTCTGACACCTCTGCTGTAGCATTATCTGTAGCTATAAATGCGAATAAATGCGAGATATATACAGATGTAGATGGTGTATACACAACTGATCCAAGATTAGTGCCTACAGCTAGGCAAATTAGCAAAGTTTCATATGATGAAATGCTAGAATTAGCTAGTCTTGGTGCTGGTGTTCTTCATCCAAGATCGGTAGAACTTGCTAGAAAATATAATATGACTCTTATAGTTAGATCTAGTCTTAGTAATAACCCGGGAACGGAAGTTGTGGAGGTGAATGCTATGGAAAATACAATAGTAAGTGGAGTAGCTTTAGATAAAAACATAGCTAAGATATCTGTTATTGAAGTACCTGATAAACCAGGAATAGCTTTTAAAATATTCTCCGCTCTAGCTAGTAATAATATTTATTTTGATATGATAATTCAAAATGTAAATCGTGCGCATGTTAATGATATAACATTTACAGTAAAAATAGATGAACTTCATGAAGCACTAGAAGTTACAAAGAAAATTAGTGACGAAATTGGTGCTAAGGAAGTTCTATGTGATGAATCAGTTGTTAAAGTATCTATAGTAGGTACTGGTATAGCTGGTAGTGCAGATATTGCTTCTTCTTTCTTTCAAACCCTTTATGACCTAGGTATAAATATTCAAATGATAAGTACATCAGAAATTAAGATTTCTTGTATAATAAATGAAGACAATGGTATAAACGCACTTAACGCTTTGCATGAAAAGTTTTGTAATAACAATCCTATTGAGGAAAATAAAGCTGTTTAAAAAATAGCATTTATCTATATAGATAAATGCTATTTTTATTAAGATGAAAAACAACAGTATGTCCCCCTCATCTCTTAATTTTATAAATTTACATTTTATTCCTATAGTCGATATCTATTTACTTTATTCTATCTATTAATTTTATCTATTTGTAATCACTTGTTACCTCTGTTATCATTTTACATGAATATAAGAAAAAACTTGATTAGAGGGGGAGTTTTTTATGGATAAAAAGCAAATAATTAGCGACGTAAGATCCAAGGCTGAAGGTTATTATGACAGAGGTGAGTTCTTTTGTTCGGAAGCTGTTGTTCACGCTATAAATGAACTCTTAGGATGGCCTTTTCCAGAAAATATAACTAAGTTAGCTTCTGCATTCCCTGTTGGACTAGGAAAATCAGGATGTTTATGTGGTGCAGTAAGTGGAGGCGCTATGGCTTTAGGTATGGCTTATGGTAGAAAGTATGGTGATCCTATGAAGGACGAGATGTTCCCTATATCAGCTCAATTACACGACCATATAAGAAGTATTTATAAAAGTACTTGTTGTAGAGTTTTAGTTAAGGGACATGGTGAGTTTGGAAGTCCTGAAAGAAAAAAACATTGTGTAGAAATTACAGGTGAAGTAGCTGCTTGGATTGCTGAAAAGCTTTTAGAAGATGAACAAATCTCTAGTAAAATACAAGAAGCACTAGCAGAATGTGCATGCTCATCATCTGATTGTGGAGGATCGGAGGGATAATATGAATATTACATTAAATCTTCCTCAAAGTACAGCATTATTAATTGTATTTTTATTTATCGGAGTTTTAATTCAAAGTAAAGTATCAATTTTTAAGAAATATTATGTTCCAGCTCCACTTATAGGCGGAATTATATTATCTGTCCTAATTAATCTTTTTAATATAAAAACTGATTTTTCTCTGTTACCTATATTTGTAGCTGGATTCTTTGCATCTATAGGTTTACGTATTAGTAAAGATCTTTTCAAAAAAGGTTTTATGAAGCAACTATTATTTTTAGGAATAACAATATTCGTTGCTATATTTCAAAATGTATTTATTATCGGTATAGGAAAAATATTTAATCTTGCTAAAGGAGATCTAATCCTTCATAGTTCTTTAAGCCTGATGGGTGATAGCTCCTTACAAGCAGTAGCTACTTCCTTAGTGCCTGGTGAAAACGATATCTTTTTATCTCAGCTTTCGGGTATATCTGTACTTTGCATTATATTAGGTACACTTATAGGTGGAATTTTCTTCAAGATAATAGAAAGTAAAAACGATTTTTCAACTACTTTAAAGCCACCTGCTCCTAGTTTCTCGAATAAGGACTTACTAAAGTATGCTGTACTTTTTTCAGTTTCTATTGGACTAGCTTTTGTACCTGATCAGCTAGGATACGGAAAATTCATAAATCCTGCTGGTGGAGCTTTTTTAGCTGGACTAATAATAAGATTTTTATGTGACCAATTTGAAATATGTGAAATACAGCTACCTCATGTTAATCTTATAGGTGGATTTAGTCTATCTATGCTATTAGTAACTGTTTTTTCTTCAATGAGTTTTATAGCTCTAAAATCGTTAGATCTTTTAAATGTAGTTATTATTTTACTTCAAATATTGTGGCTAATGATCTTTTCATATTTCATAGTATATAAAATGTACGGTAAGAGTGATCTAGCAGCATTTGTATCATCAGGTCTATTAGGATTTAGTATAGGAGTTCCAGCTAGCACTATGGCTTTTCTTCAATATTCTTTTGAAAGAAAAGGAGCAATGCCTCTGGTTCTTTTAATAGTTCCTACAGTAGGTATGTGGTTAATTACTATATTTAATCCTATTGTTATAAACTTGTTTTTCTAAATTTTTAAAAATAATGTTACGTTAAACAGCTAACTTTAATTACAAAATATTTCGCTATTCTTCAGTCTATCAGTCTATATCTATAGATTGATAGATTGCTTTTTTTATTATACATACGTAATATAAGTCATATTAATCATCATTTCTAAAAGTTTGTTTATTTAGCACTAGAAATAGATGATTTTCTATAATTTTATTTATTAAATAATATATTTTAAAATAAAAAACTAGAGTATGACACAAAAGGTTGTGTATACTCTAGTTTTTTGCACTTTAATATTTAATCCCAAAATGTTTCTTTATGTATTACTTCTACTTCATCATTACTATTTATTTTTATCTTCCCTTTACCTCCCTCGGCATTTTTGGAATAAATCCTAAGAAAATATGTTCTGTTTTTCTCTATTTTAAACTTTCTAGACTCTTTTGATTCATTATTAATACTATTAACTACATTATAATCTGAATCAACTAATCCCCAATCAATCTCTCCTCTTGATAAAGTAAAATCACTTATTATCTCTAATACACTATCTTTATTAGCACGAATTTCATTTAATGTTTTTACTCCCTTAAATTTTATAAAGCTTATTTCTTCTCCGTCATTATTATCATCAGTTTTAAACTCTTTAATAGAAAATTTATCTTCTTTACTTGTAAGTATAGAATCTTGCTTATTTATAAGTTTAGTATTGTTACCAAATTTTAAAAAATAAATAATTCCAAAGACAGCTACTAGAACAAGTATTATAGATAAAGATTTTATACTAATTTTCAAGTATTCACCTCCATACACTATCAGCTTAATATTAGTATATTCATTATACTATTTTATAAACCTACTGTATATCTGCAAATGCTTTTTCAAATCTTTCAGAGTCATCTAAATATGAGTCATATGTATACTTTAAAATTTCTTCAAGATTAAATTTCCAACGCTCACATTGACTTTGAATATTGTTAACTCTAAAGTATGGACATCCTCCCATACATACAGGTAATAATTTACATTCAGAGCATTCCTCCGATTCAAATGGAGTCCATGTCATGTACTCTAAATTATCATTACTTATTTTTTGATTTTCTAAATTATTTATATTTCCAATGGATTTTGAAATTTCACCTACTTCATTCCAACACTTATACATATATCCTTCAGGATCTATAACAAAGCTATTTATTTGATCTGAGCAACAATAGTTAGCCTTTATTCCTGGATAATAAGGATATCCCATGGCCTTAAATCCATTAGAGTTTAGCTTATCTTGTAACTCCATCAGTACATCCGAGAATTCCTCAGTATCATAACATGAATGGCTAATAGATTTACAAGATTCAGTGTATGGAGTAACCTGTCCAAAGTGAATATTGGATTTTATCATATTATTTTCTTTGAAAATATCAATTAATTCTTGGACATAACTTATGTTACTTTTATCTACATTTACTCTTACACCTACATTAATACCATTTTCCTCCAACATTTTTATGGAATTAAAAACCTTTTGGAAGTTATCTTTATTACCTGATTTTAATATTCTTCTTTTATTATGTATTTCCTCTGGACCGTCTACAGTAAGTTGCGCTCCTGTAATTTTATATTTTTTAAAATTATCTACTACATCTTCATCTACTAAATATCCATTAGTTATAATATATGCACTATAAGTAACATTATTCGTTTCACACATCTTTATTAACTTCTCTGATAAATTATATATTATGTCTTTATATAATAAAGGTTCTCCACCATACCATGTAATACTTAAATGTTCTATTGTATTTATATAACTTTCTACAAATTTAATTAAATTTTCTTGATTTTCTAATGACATTTTATTTTGCTTAGGAGTTTCATAACAATAAACACACTTAAAGTTACAATTTAAAGTAGGAGCAATAGTTAATCCTAATCCAGATTGATTAAACTTTCCTGTTAAATGCCTGAATTTTAGTAATTTTGATTCATTGAAATCTCTATCTACTAAAAATCCATTATCCTTCATATTATCTACTAATTCTTTCCTATTCTCATCCAATTTTTCATACCTTATATTTTCGATACTATCTAAAATTTCTGTAAAATCATCTTCGATTTCTGCTAACGCGCAGGTCATACTATTGAAAGCTATTTTCTTACCATTTCTTACTTCCCAAATAAAATTATAATCTGATTTTTTCATTTAGATTTCCCCCTTATATCCTCAAAATGCTTAATCCTATACTTAAATCAGTATAGGACTAAAATAGCTAAAGCTAAACATAGAATTTACTGCACTTTCTATCACAGACTGACATACAATAACAATATGACTTTATATTATTATTGGCTTTTATGATAATCCTCATGTAATCTATCCTCCTTTTAAGCTGCTATAGCATATCTAGAACAAGTATAACCTGGGCAATTTGGAACGCAAGATCCCCAATAAGTTCCACAGTTACTTCCACATTTATCTATACAAACACACATGCTGCCTACATATTTATGTGGCTTTACTAATAGCTTCATTACGCTTCTCCCCTTTCAATTTTTTTGAATATTGAAACATTTTTTTATACATACCATTTTTACTAATTAATTCATCATGTGTTCCATTTTCTAAAACTTTCCCTTTGTCTAACACAAAAATATTGTCTGCATTATATACTGTCGATATATTATGAGTTATTATTATCAACGTATATTTTCCCCTTAGACTACTTATCAAGCTTGTTATTTCTTTTTCATTCTTAGGATCTAAAGCTGATGTTGGTTCATCAAATATTAATATACTTGGATCTTTAGCTAATGCCCTAGAAATAGCTATCATCTGCTTTTGTCCACCTGATATATTTATTTTTTCATTTATAATAGTGTCATATCCTTTATCTAGGCTCATAATAAATTCATGAATTCCAGTCTTTTTACATACTTGCATAATATCTTCATCATCTATCTTGTCATTGTAACATCGTATATTTTCTCTTATAGAATCATTAAATAATTGTATATTTTGTGGTACATATCCTATAGCTTGTCTTACACTATGCTTACCTAAATCATTAGTGCTAATTCCATCTAATAAAATGGTTCCTTTTTTAGGCTCATAAAAGCCTAAGATAATGTTAACTAACGTACTTTTTCCTGAACCTGCTTGTCCTAATATTCCAATTAAGTTTCCTTTCTGAATATGCATATTTATATACTCTAAATTCCAACTATCATTATAGCTAAAACTTACATCTTGTATATCAATGTCATTATATATAACTACCTTGTGATTTATATCATTTTCAAAATCCTCTAACTTAATATTAGTAAATTCATTTATTCTATTTAAAACAGGAACTATTTTTTCTAAGCTAATATGATTATTTATAACTTCAAATATTGGTTGAATAATCATTTGAAAATATACACCTAATGCAACTACTGTTCCTATAGTTAAGTTATTTTTACTAACTTCAATTGTTCCAAATCCATATATAAAACATAAGACTATAATAACTACACTATTAATTAAATTATTTATTATAATATGAATTTTTTGGATTTTAATATTATCTTTTTTATTTTTTTTATTTATATCTTGAAAATTATCTTTAATCTTTTTCTCTATAACAAAACTTTTTATTGTTTCAATTAGGTCAATCATTTGATTGACTTTCACACATAATTTATCATAATTTTTTTGTCTTATTAATGATAAGCGTCTAAACACTTTTCCCATTAAAACAATTAACAAACTTGCAAATATCAGAAATATTATAGTTACACCTGTAATTTTAGGTGACAAATAAAACATTCCTATTAAGATAACTATTATTGATAAAATATTTTTTATATATACAACTAGAAAATTCGTTATAAACTCGCCTAATATTTGACAATCATTAATTATTCTAGAAACAATTTCACCTTTTTTATTTTTTGAAAAAAAATCTATCGGAGAGTTTAAAACAGAATTAAATACATCATTTCTTATATCATAAGTAATATTCTCGGATATATTTAAGAATATTACATCTTTAAAAAATCCTACTATTGGTTGTATAAAACTAATTACAAAAAATACCATAATACCAAAATATAAATTAGTTATATTTTTTACTTGTATAACGTTATCTATTAAGTACTTGGAAGCTAATGGGGATAAAAAAGAACCGATAGCATATAGTATTGTAAAAAATAATCCTAACAATTCTTTACGTAAATAAGGCTTCAACAGATTTAATATATCTTTAAGTGATTTTGTCAAAGTTTTTCCTCCTTAGATGGGGAAAAGATGTCTTTAACGTATCTTCTTCTATATGTAGAGTATCCTAAATACTCTATTATTTTTTGAACTTTCTTATTATGTTCAAATACATCAGCTTGTACATATTTTAAGTTATTTTCTTTAGCCCAATCCTCAACGCATTTATGTAAGCTATGAAGAACTCCATAACTTCTATATTCTTCATCTACATATATATGGAGAATATAAGCATAGTCATCTATAAAAAAGTAAAAATCTTTATCTCTTAACCATCCTTCTATATATCCTATTATCTCTTTATCTGCTTCAGCTACATATATTATGCATCTTGGATCATTTAGTGAGCTACTGATTTCTTCTTCAGAAACTTCTATATTATTCAAGTCTTCGTTAAAATATTGATCCTTACTCATTTGATCTATACCGAGCTTTCTAAATAGTTTAGATATACTTTTAATATCTTGTTCTGTAGCTCTTCTTACAATATAGTTCAAATTACTCTCTCCTTTTTAGACTTAATAGACTTGATAAAATTCAAGTCTATTAAGTCTAACTTTATGTTAGTTCCAAATACAGTCTTTTTGACATCTAGATCCACAAAAACAATACCTGTAAGTGTTATCCATTTTTTTTACTATAATTTTCAATTTGCTTACCTCCTATGTAGTTATTTTTACCAAAAGTTTGTACAAGGAGTACTCTGTTTTCCACACTTGCTAGAGCAATCCCACCAACACTCTATACAGTAACCTTTAGCATTTTTCTTTACCGGATTAACTATTGTCTTCATAATTAGCGCCTCCTTTCTGTAAAAAATATATAGTCAAATTAAAACTTTTATTAATAAAAATTTTAATTTATAACTATCATAGTCATTAAATGCTTATTGAAATATGCCTACCAGAAGTTCTCACAAGGTTCAATCATATCTATCAAACAAACACTACCACATCGTTCTCTACAAATAAGTCTTATTAAGCAAATTTTATTTCTTACATCCTTAGGACCTACTATTAATTTCATAATCATCCCCCTTAATCTAAAATAATATAGTCGGTTATATTCCCCCTAATCTTACACAATCTTTATCACATTGCCTAATACATAAACAATACATATCTTTCCACGTTTTTATTGGTTTAACTATTATCCTCATAAAATTACCCCCTATTAGAAATATATCTATTGGCTATCAAATTTAATTTCATCATCAATTAGTTTTTTTATAAAACTTTTTATACCATATTTATCTATGTATTTCATTGTAGCAGCGCAACATTTTTCATAGTAAAAATCATCATTATATCCTAAATTCTTTACATCCAAGTCTAGTATTTTTGTATATTGCATATTTTCATGTTGCTTAGCCAATACTACAGCTAATCCCTCATTTAACCATTGTGGATAGCTTCCCCTTATACTAAAATCTACGACTATATGTACTATCTCATGTATTATTACCTTTTCAAACTCTCTTTTATTTTTATAACTCATATCATTATATTCTAATATGTATACATAGTTATCTATAGCCACTCCTTTAATCCAAGTAGGTACAGAATGTCCTAGTATTTTTTCTATTTCACTCTTATCTCTGAAGAATTTAATATATATACTCTTGTCAAAGTTAAATAATTCAAATATCTTATTTAGTTCTTCTATCAATGTTTCGCTATATATTTTACTTATAAACTTATTTGAATCTAATTTTAAATTAATCATTAATTATTTTTTAACCCCTTTTTAATAGTTATAGTTCTACTCTAAATAATTAATTAGCCTATTATTTTTACATTGATATGATAACGTTATCATAAAAAAATTTAATTATCTTTGTTAAATTAAGTACATAAAACTTAAATTCTTTATAATAGTCTTATCTATCTATATAGCTAAACATTTAATCTGTTACTAGTATTGTCCTTAAACCATAAAAAGTATTGTTAACCATATATTACCAATACACATTCCGAAAGTCAAGCTGTTATTTTCCATATATTGGTTTTTAACTGGTCGTTTTTTCGTTTTTTAATTTAAAGTAAAAAGCCTTTAAACCATTAGTCTTTTAATGGCTTAAAGGCTTTTTACCTCAAGCTTTATAATACATTTATTTACTAGTTAATTCACTTTATTTAATGTAGCAACTCATCATTTTCTGTATATGCTTTTCCCCAACTATTTAAAAATATATGTTCTCTAACATCTTTTTTAGGGTTAGTCGGCTTATATTCTTCAACTTCTCCTATTGGAGTCATAGCTACTACCTTATATTCATTTGGCACAGATAGTGCTTCCTTTATCTTATTCTCGTCCATAGAGCCTAGCCAGCAAGTTCCATATCCTTCACTTGTTGCAGCTAATACTAAATGCTCCATAGCAATAGCAGCATCTACAAGATAATATTCTTTTCCCTCTATAGTTCCTGAATCCGAAGGATTACCTATAACTACAGCTACGATAGGTGCTTCTTTTACAGCTATAGCCATATCATTAGTGTCATTTAACAGTGTACTTGCTAGCTTTTCTTTAGTATTTTTATCATCTACTAATATAATCCTATATGAAGTATGGTTCCTCCAAGATGGTGACATCATAGATGCATTTATTATTCTTGCTAAACTGTCCTTATCAATAGGTTTTTCTTTAAATTTTTTAACACTGCTTCTATTCTCAATAACTTCATAAAATTGCACAATATCACACTCCTTAATGATATTATGCACATAATTTTTTTTATTATTATCCATTAAAAGAATTAAAGTTAAAATCCTTTAACTTAATCTATTTTATTGATAATTAGATTAAATTAAAGGATTTTTTATTTTTTCTTATTTCAATTGACTATCAATTTCTTCTTTTAACTTAGGATATGGATCTTCCCAATGTGGGGGCTTTATAGTTTTTCCATATTCATTTGCTCTTGGTTTTCCATCTTCCCATAGTTTGTCCATATTAGCTTGATGTACTATATCAAATATTTTATTAGGTCTTACTCCCATCTCAACTAGTGTACCTAAAGCAAAATACATTAAGTCTATCATTGCATCAGCTTGCTCATATATATCTTCTGCTTCTTTAAATTCATTTATCTCTTCAAGCATCCAATCATATCTTTTCTCAACTCTCTCTTCAGGTAAAAGCTTAGGACTATCTTCATATGGATGTCCAAATACTTTTTGAAAGTCTCTAACCATATCCCACCATTTATTATCGCTCATAAATATCACCTCTAGTCTCATCTGTTCTAAATACTTAATTAAGTTCTTATATTTATATAATCATAAATTCATATTAATTTAAAAACTATATATTATATTTTACATTAAATTAATTTGTTGCACTAGTTATCCTACATATATTTTTTAGATTAGAAATATCGTCTAAAACTAATGTTAAAATATACTACATAATAAATTTATCTTTTTATTATTTTTCTAAGCGATACAATACTATAAATAAAGGACATTTCATAGATAAAAATTCTTTAAACAAAATAAGTAGAGCTAGATATACCTAACTCTACTTATTTAATAAATAATAAAATTATAATAGAATCGGTTAAAAAAAGAAAATATTTTTAAGATATCTAAAGTAGCGAATATAAGAAAAAGATAGAAATATCAATGATATATCTTTAATTTGTACTCATCTATGATGTAAAAAATTTTTATCTAAATATAACGAGGTAGAAATAAATAAACCTATATGTAGGATTTTCTTATAGAAGAAAGAAAAGAAACTTTAGATACTAATAAAGAAAATAATAGAAAATAAAACTAAAAAAGAACTAATTAAAAATGTGTATAAGTTTATCAAAGAGCTTAAAAAGCTTATTAGAAGCTAACTAAGTAGATTTTGGTACTAGAAACTAAATATCATAAATATTTTCTATCGTCCATTGCTTTAGCTAATTGCTCATATTGATTGTTATTAATATAAATCTTACCTTTATTAATAGAAATTAGATTTTCATCTTTAAGTTTCTTAATAGCTCTATTAACAGTTCTTATAGTAACTCCAAGTTTTTCTGAAATTTCTTGGCGTGTTAAAGCTACAATTATTTGGTCTTTTTTGTTTGTATTTTGATCTACATAATTAATTAGAAAATCAATTATTAAGTGACTAGCTGAATAAAATAATTCTACACCTCTAACGTAAGATGAATTATACAGTTTATTTGCAACTCGTTTTGAAATTATTAACAAAAAATTATTGTCTAACTCTATCCATTTAAAAAAATCTGTTATTGGTAATTGGATAATAGTACAAGTTGTTACTGCTTCAGTTGTAACTGATGTTTTTTTCTTATCAGATAAAGCAGTAACCTCTCCAATAAAATCAATGGCTTTATTTTTTTCAATTACATATATGTTTCCATTCTCAAACTCATTTATTATTCTTACTTCTCCTTTACAAATTATTGAAAAGAAATCTAAATCATCATCTTTTTTTTGTATAATACTTTTGGCAGGGACTGTTTTTACTACGCATCTATTTTTAATTGTTTCTGGCATATTTTTTAGAATTTTTTCTAAATTAGGGTTTTGGTTCATAAGTTCATGAAGCTCCATAGAAACACCTCCCCATAAATTAGCACTTAAAATACTGTAACAAAATAACCATTATATAAAAATTAATATAATTCTAAAAAACTATTCCTATGTATTTTCGTTAAATATTAATTTGTTATGCTAGTAAAAATTATTAAAAAAGCTCTAGCTATTATGTTAATTTAACATTGATGACCATTGGGAAATCAAGATATTATAATAACATGTGCTAGAGCTCAATAAGTATCGTATTAGAGATATATAAAATCTAAAATTTCTTATGGCAGATAAGGTAAATATTAGGCAATTGATATTTGGATAAAATATCTAACCAAAAGTTCGTTTTTATCTAACTATAATCTATGTTTGCTTATTGCCATGCCTTTGTTTACAAATTGCTGCTCTTAAATATCATAACAATTTAAATTAATGCTAATATTAACATATAAAGAGATGAAGATATTGATACAATAGAAACTATCTTTGTCAAAATATTTAAGTTTATTTTATTTGAAATTTTAGCTCCAATTAAGATACCTATAACATGTGCAGTTAAGCTAATAATTACAAAAATTATCATTCCTTTAAAATTTGATTGTGATAAATAACCTAAAGAGGATGGTAATGCTATAATTATAGAATTAAACAAACTTATACCAACTGCAACTTTTATATTCATTCCTAGATTTACTAATATAGGTACGACTAATATAGGTCCCCCTGAGCCTGTTAAAGAACATATTGTAGCTGTAACGAAGCCAATAATAATTACAAATAATGGATTCTCCAAGACTCTAGACTTTTTATTTTTTTCATATTATGGTGATTATTATTCTTCTTTAATAATATAAAAATACCAGATAGTAAAACAACTATATATAACATTAGCTTTGCAATATCTACTGGTATTAGCATATTTAGCCTAACACCTACTATTGCCCCTACTATACTTCCTACACTAATTAATTTTGCAAATTTTAAATCAATATTACCCAATTTCCAATATGAATATGTTCCAAATATTCCTCCTACTAGAAAAGATAAAAAACTTAAAGCAAATGCGTCTCTTAAAGGTATATTGACTATGCCTACGTATATTAAAGGAAGCAAGAAACCAGCAATTCCTGAAATTCCAATCAAAGTTCCTACTATTAAATTAGATAATATTATAATAAAAATCTTGTATAATGTGATCAATTATATTGCACCACCATTTGCTTAAATTCCTGCTCTATCTGTAATACCTTTTAATGCAGATTTACTCATATGCATTATTCTTTCTTCATCTAATGTTAAAACTTCTCTATTTTTCATTATCAATTTTCCATTAACAATCATATCCTTTACATCATTGCTATTAACAACTTCAACCAAAGTATTTACCATATTATGAGTTGGCATAATATGAGGTTGGTCTAAGTCTATAGAAATCAAATCTGCTTTTTTGCCTATTTGTAATGTCCCTAAGCTATCTCCATGAAGCATAGCTTTAGCTCCTCCTAAAGTTGCCATTTCTAGTAGTTTTCTAGCTGGCATAACAACTGGATCACATATAGGTACACCTAAATTTATATGCATAGCTGACCTAAATACCTTGATTTCATTGAATAAACTTAAGCCTGCATGTGCTGTTCCATCAGTACCAAGACTAATAGATACTCCTGATTGTAATAATCTTGAAGTTTTTGGAACTCCTTTTCCTAAATTACTAATTGGGCAGTGAACAACTTTAACATCATATTTCCTTAAAATATCAATTTCATTCTCAGAAAGCAAAATGCTGTGTGCGCTTAAAAAATTGGGTCCTAAAATTCCCAATGATTCTAAATATTCAATTGGTCTTTTCTGATAATTTTCAAGACAATAGTTAATTTCATTAGGATATTCATTCATGTGTACATGAATTCCAGTATTAAACTCATATGCATTTTCAAAAGCCTTCATAATCAAACTAGGAGAGCAACTTATCAGTGTACGAAGAGAAAACCACACTTCTAATCTTCCGTTTCCTTTACCATGAAAATTCTTGTAGAGGTTAGCATTCCTTTCCATCGCTTCTTTTTCAGTAGAAATCATATTTTTAGGAATAGAATCATCTTTATTCATAGTTGAACATGTAATTGCAGCCCTTAGCCCAGACTCAATGACAGCCTCCCCTACCTTATGCATGTAAGTTCCACCAGCATCTATAAAAGAGGTAGTTCCTGACTTTATCATTTCTAGACAACTTAATTGTGCACTTATAGAAATATCTTTTTCATTAAGACTACTTTCATATGGAACCATAATACGCTTCCATATCATAGGATACTCATCCATAATTCTGCCACGTAATAACTGTTGGCAAGTATGTGTATGAGCATCAACCATTCCTGGCATAAATAATTTCTTCTTACCTTCTAGTATTTCTTCTGCTTTATATTTTTCATCTATTATCTCTATATCATCAATATCTAATATTCGTGAGTCATTTATAACAATTGATTTATTTTCAGCTATTTTATAATCTTCGGTTAAAATCGAACAATTTCTGATAATCATATCGCTATTTATTTTATGCATTTAATTTTTCCTCCTCATCGCTTAATAAAACTAATCTGCTACTTAACTACATAAACTATGGTATATTATGTTTTTTAGAAATTCATCTTGTGTAAAATAAAATATAAGCTAAATTGCTTTTGTCAATTTTAATATAATATGTCCTACAGTTGCTGAGCCTATAAATATTCCTGTAAATACTACTAAAGCAATAATCACCATTTTCCAACCTTGTTTAGTAAAGTCTTTATAGTTTTTTCCCATTGAAATACCTGCAAAAGCTCCTACTATTGATAGTGGTGCAGCAAAATCAATTTTAGCTGTACTTTCTATAACTATCTTGGCTACTGGTGATATAGGAGATGCAATTATCAGTCCCAAAATTGAACAATACATAATCATAGGAAGTTTAATAGGTAAAACTTTATCTAAAATAACAGCTACAAATGCAATTCCACATAATATTAGAATCCCTGGTAACGATTTCCCAATAGGAGTTTTATATCCTATAGCATTTGAAGTAGCTATTGAAACTGCAACAAATATGAATAGTACAATCCACTCTCTATTTCTCATAAGTTTCTTCCTCCCTTTTTTTATTTATTACCGGATCTAATATAGAATACAACTTATTTGCTAATGGAAGTGCTAAAAATAGTGATGCATAAATACCAGTTATTCCTGTTAACGTATTACTTGCACCTGCTAACATAACTATCTTATCAGCATATTCTGGATAAATATGAGATAAGCTTGTTGCTGCAGAAGCCATCATGATTCCAGAACCAGCCCCTGATGCCATTGCAAGGGCAAATGGATGAAATAATCCTATTGAAGCAACCAATGTAGCTAAAAATCCAAAGAATATTGTTCCCAAAGCACCACCAATTATATATATAGATAATGTACCCCTCATTTCATCAGAATCTGGTCCATATACATTGCTTATTAAAGCTAAATTTGTTTCCCGATTAATAGAATGTGTTGCACCAACTGCTTCCCTTTTTAATCCTAGCATCATAGCTAAAGGCAAACTAATAAATATAGTTCCTAAGTTTCCAAGTTCCTGTAATAGTAAAGCTGGACCCATAGATGCCAGTTGACTTAAATTCCCACCTGCCATGATCCCTAACTTTACTATGAAAGGTGCTATAGCCACTAAAACTAGAGGTGACGCTGCCTCTGATTCTTCTTTTTTAAAAAATTTTAAAAGATCTGGTCCAAGAAGAGTTCCTCCTATCAGACCGTAAAATATAGGGAAAATCACTAATACTCCAGGTCCTATGGGAATTTTATGCTGACCAATAAGATCTGATATAACAATAATTAAAAAAGCAGCAATATAAATTCTGTATTCTTTTTTTAATCTTTCTTTTATTGAGCTATACTTATACTCTTCCATTTTTCAATCCCCCCATTTTTTGAAAACCTTTTCCCAAATAATAAAACTTTACTTAATTCATTTTATTTTCTACAAGATCTCTTTTTCAGATGATAATTCTTTGTATTCTCCCTCCTTTTATACGGTATAATTTAAATCGTCATTCATATTTTTTTAATTAACTAACCTTTGTCTCGCTTGTTATTGCTTCAAGACTAATAACTCTGTAGTCATATATTACCGTAGTAAAACCTTATTTTAAAAGGACATATGTCCCTTTTCAGAAAAATTTTATGTGTAACTTCTTAAAAAATTAAAAATAGTCTATTTAATAATCTTTTTTATAACTACTGTTTTTTCTCCTAAAGCTCTATAATGCATTCTTTGTTGATTTTATTTATATTTAATTTGAATAATACTAGCTTTAAGCTAATACCTTAAGCTTCAATATCATCTCAAAAATAAAAAAGTAGCTATTTCTAATTAGAAATAGCTACTTTTTTGTACCGTTCTTTTTTTGTTTCTCTAGTTTAAAATTATGATAACTTAATTTAAACTTTTTATGATCATTCTTTAATAGATCAACTTCTTCCCAATTCTCATTAGATTTCATATATTCATGTAATAATATATCTTCTCCATTAGTTAATCTTATAAAGTCAAATCTATATTCATTATTTCCACCTTTAGCATAAATCTTTATATAGTCTCCATCTTGTTCTATATTAATTATTTCATCAACTATTGAATATAAATCTTTATAAACGGTTTCTACAAATAGTTTACTATCCCATTGCCATCTATGATATGGTGCACATAAGAAGTCTTCTGGTATGTAGTCTATGGACTGTATTTTCCATCCTTCCTTTTCATCATATTTAGTAGTCACAATTCCATAATAGTATGAAAAATATGTAGGTGTTCTTTTCTTTATATTATCTTTAATAGGTTTACCAGTTATAGTTTCTATTTCTACAATATAATGTTGTACTTTAGATGTATCATCAAGTTCATTTAAAGGTAAAAGCTTTAATAATGTTGTATGACCTGTTCCCTTAAAAGATTCCTTAAACTCTTTTAAAGAAATATTTTTTTTAGTCTCTTTACTAAGAAGATTATAAGCAAATGGATAAGGTATCTCACCAAATCCTACTGTACCACATCCTCCATGAAACCCTTCCATATTAGATGCCTCTTTTAGTATTGAATAGTAAGCTTGTATTAAATCTACTGGAGATGTGTATTTTATAGGATAGCCTTTTGGTACATTATTTTTGCTTTCATTATAATCCTTAAATTCATATTTAAGTTTCATAGAAGCTTCTTTGGAAGGCCTTTGAAATCTTTCATCATAAGAGTCTTTATCTAAGTTTAGAGAAGTTAAGGTATGTACATCCTCTACTTTTATATCTCTTGTGTGTATGTATGCCCCTATTTGATATCCCTCATCTTTATAGAACATAATTCCATATACAGCTAATATTATTGCTACTATTATAACAATAGTTAATCTTTTTTTTATGTACTTTTTATAATTCAGCATAAATTACCTATTCCTTTCTCTCCTTTTGCTTTCTATACATATGAGGCAAATAGACAATTTATGTTATATATCTTAATTTTTAATGTATATTTATTTCTTTCTTAAATCTTTAAAAAAATCTTTAATAATATCAGAACATTGATTTTGCAATACATTCCAAGTTACATCTAATCTATGATTAAGCTTATCATTTTGTACTATATTTAAAACTGAACCACATCCACCCATCTTTAAATCTTTAGATCCTATAACTAATCTTTCAATTCTTGAATTAACTATAGCACCTGCACACATAGGGCAAGGCTCTATAGTAACATACAAAGTACATCCTATAAGTCTCCACCCACCTAAAATATTACTAGCTTTTTTTATAGCTATAATCTCCGCATGAGCTGTAGGATCTTTTAAAGTTTCTCTCATATTATATCCTCTAGATATAACTTCTCCATTTTTAACTATAATTGCCCCTACTGGAACCTCTCCTATTTCTTTTGCCTTACGAGCTTCATCTAACGCTAACCTCATATAATAATAATCATCCATATTTTTCACCCTTAACAAATTAAGTTATAGTAAACTTACTAAAACTATATTTAAATAATAATAGGTATAAAGTTATGCATAACTTTATACCTATTATTAACATCAGTTTAATATAATATTTTATATTTTAACATGCTTATTAGTCATTGTCGATTTATTTTAATATCTACAAATATTTTTCATAATCAAACACTTTAAAATCTGCTAGCAACTTCTTTAGCTTTTAATATAGAATTATTCTTAATTTCTTCTGCCTTATCCGGCATTTGAGCTATTCCTTCAACTAATATGGTTTCTATATCAGTAATCCCTACAAAATTTAATATAGTTTTCATATGAGAATTCCCATGTTCAAATTGTGAATAGTCTCCTTCTGAAAATACACTTCCTGAAGCTTGTATATGAAGTGCTTTTCTACCATGTAATAATCCAACAGGTCCATTTTCAGTATACTTAAATGTTTTCTTTGCTATGCATATAGTATCTATGTATGCTTTCATTATAGGAGGAAATCCAAAGTTCCATAGTGGAGTAACAAACACGTATTTATCAGCATCTATAAACTGATCAGTAAGTTTATCTATTCCACTCACTTTTTTCTTTTCTTCTTCACTTAAGCTATTAAAGTCTGTACCTTGTGAAAGTTTTCCCCAAGCATTAAAAACGTCTTCATCTATATAAGGAACATACGTCTTATAAAGATCTAAATTTATGATTTCGTCATTTGGATTTAATTTCTTATATTCTTCTAAAAAAGCCTCCCCTACTGTTAAACTATAAGACTGCTCCACTGATTTTGGATTTGATGTTATATACAATATTTTTGACATATTCATCTTTCCCTTCTATTTTATAAAATTTAGTATTATATATTATTTGCTTTAACACTTACTTTTATAATACATTTGAACTGTTATTCTCTACTTTACCGATTTGACTTTCAGTTTTTTTATACCCCTTATAATTTATTGTGAAACTTTTACTAATTATTATTTTTTGTATTTATTTTTATTACTAGGGTAAATATAAAATAACTAAAATTTTTAACAACTATAGAATATTAATGGAGGAATAATTATGTTAAATAAAATAGATAGCAGAAATATGGGTAAAAGTGATTTAGGATGGTTAAAAAGTACATTTCATTTTTCTTTTGCAGAATATTTTAATCCAGATAATATAGATTTTGGAGTATTAAGAGTTATAAATGATGATCTTATTCAACCAAATACAGGATTTGATACTCACCCACATAAAGATATGGAAATTGTAACTTATATAATAGATGGTGAACTAACTCATAAAGATAGTATGAATAACGAAAGAACTCTTTCAAGAGGAAATGTGCAATATATGAGTGCTGGAACAGGAGTATATCATAGTGAACATAATCTAGGAAGCACTCCTCTTAGATTATTACAAATATGGGTTTATCCTAATGAGAAAAATCTCACACCAAACTATGGTGATTATATATTTCCCTGGGAAGATAGAGAAAACAAATGGCTCCATATTATTTCAAGTAAAGATGGGAATGCTCCAGTAAAGATAAATCAAGATATAAACTTTTATGTACTAGAATTAGATTCAGGTAAAAGTATAGACTTTTCTATAGATAAAGGAAGGCAGGCATATCTAGTCCAAATAGAAGGTAATTCAACAATAAACAATATAGATATGAATTCAAAAGATGCTATGGAGATAATAGAAGAAGATATTCATATAAAATCAATTGAAACTTCTCATTTACTCTTAATTGAAATGAAAAAAAGCTAAAAAAATATATTTACAATTTAGCAGTCTAAAAAATTAATAATAAAGGTGAACCTCCTTTTAATAAATAGCTTTTTTAAAAATTTATCAAAGGAGGTTTCTATTACTTATTTTATAGTAGTCATTAATTATATTAAGTTCCTAATATGGTGAAATATATTTTTTAGTTTAAATCTCACTATGTCCTAATTTTTAATTGTAACTTTTTTAAACATCTTCATTAAGTTATAAAAGTATACTTGTTCATTATATTTACAAAAATAATCTTTACCTAATATATCATTATCCATCCAAAAGCTATTAGCTCTACATCCCCCTCCGCAAATATAACGAATATCACAATCTTTACAGCCATATACTCCATCAACTTCAAGATTTCTAAATTCATTTATTATTTTTGAAGTATTATAAATATTTTCTAACGAATCATTTTTTATATTTCCACAACTAAAATCATCATGATGTAACATTTGACAAGGATAAACATTACCATCTGATGAAATACTAAGAACTGATGTTCCCGCACCACATATCTGTGCCTTTGTTCCAATTTTATAAATGTTATCAGTTAACAAAATGTTGTCTTTCTCAGGTAAATTAGTTATATGTTCGATAAATTCTTCTGGTGTAAATGCCATTGATGCTACTTCTTTACCTTTTCCAATCTTAAGCATAGGAGTAAACTGGAACTTAACTTCTGGAAATTCTTTATTAATATTTAAAATATCATAAAAGTTTTTCTTTGTAACAGTTGCAGCTAGTCTCACCTTTACATTGTGCTTTAACAATAAATCTACTGCATTAGAGACTGCTTTATAATGTCCTTTTTTTCCTCTTAACCAATCATTCATTTCTTCATTTGTAGAATCCAAACTCATCTGTACTGTATCAAATAAGTCAGCATATGAAGAAATATTTTCTTGACTAATGAGTAATCCATTCGTTTGAAGAGTATTTTTAATGCCTATTTGCTTTGCATAACTGGCAATTTCCATTAAGTCTGAAAACAAGCATGGTTCTCCACCTGTATAAACAATATCAGGATTATCATCAGATATATTCTTAAATGATGTAATAACTTTCTTTATGTCATCCTTACTCAAACAATCTGAAGAATTATTTATATCACGAAAACAATATAAACATTTAGAATTACATTTGTCAGTTAGCACGAGATATAGTGTAGATACCTTTGATGCTTTCTCAATCTCATTAATTTCAGTTGGATAGTTTAAAGCAATATTTTTAACAAGCTGAATGTATGATTCTTGTAGAGAATCTGGAATAGAAACATTTATCTTATGTATTAATTCATGTACTGTTGATTGTCCATCTAGTAGTTTAAGTCCTAAAAGCTGTGATGAAGACAATCTAAACCAAAAATTAACTTCAGGCTCTATAATGAAATAATCATTTTGGTTTCTATATGTTTTGAATGAAGAATGATGTGGTAAAACTAAATTTTCAAACTGTTCTATGATAATACTCCTCCTTACTATTTCTAACTTTATCTTTCATAAGAACAAACTTATATATATTTAGTAGACCTAGTAAAAAAATATATAAGAATATTTATCTTTTTATCTTCTTACCTTCAATTATACTAAGTCTACTTTTCTAGAGCTTCTACTCCATTTATACTTCTAAGCTTTTACCGCCACCTCCACCGCCTCCGCAACTGCTGGTAATATTACACTTACATAAACATCTAGCAAAGTTGTTTATCGGTTCGATATTACCTGATTCTTCATCAATTACAAACGTAAATGAATTATCTTGTGAAATAAAGCTTTGACTACCATCAGTCATACTGTTACATTCTGCTTCAACATCTTCTAATTGTTTTATATTAATTAGCATCTTCTTACTCATCTTTTTCACCTCCATTTAGGTTTTATTTTTCTCAATATCCTATGAAATATGCATAATAAAACCCAATAATAGGAGCTTAATCAAAACATAGGTAGTACAATATATACACTAATAACAAATATCATCTTAAAAGTTATTGATCTTTAATAAATGTAAAATATCCAATGTTTTTTTGCATAAAAAAAGAGCCTAGCGGCTCTTTATAGGTTATTTAAAATGGGTAATTACGTAAAAGTTTACTTTATTAATAACCTTGTACATATTATCCTATATTTACTAATCTTAGTAAACAGTTTCGATAAAACTAGCTAAAACATTTTAGATTCTTACATAATAACCTAAATTTTTTAATTTATAATTTTGCATATTAATTTAATTTTATAAAGACTCTATAGTTAGTAATATTATTTATCTAAGAAATTCTTGCATTTTATTATAGCTACGAATTTCAAACATAATTACTACTATTAACCAAAATAAAACCACACCTAGATATATTAAATACTTCTTTATTGTTTTAGAAGTTTCTTCTTTATTCTTTATATTTGTTGATATTTGAGTTATGAAAGAATCTGTAATAGCTAATAATAATCCTATAAATGTAATCGCATGAATAATATAAAACTGATCGTTTAATAATGTCATCTCAATTTACCCACTTTCTATGACAATACTGCATAATAATATGATAGTTTTTTAATAGTAAGTATGATATTAATAATAAGAAATATAGAAATCATACACAAAGCACATATCATTATTACAGTGATAGTATTTTGAGAATTTTTTGAACTTTTTTGCATTAACATAACAACTCCTACAAGCACTACACCAACAATACTCATAATTACTATTTCATTTATTCTTATGTAATCCACTGCACTTTTATATGCATCTAAACGCTTCTGATTATCTATAGTTTCTAATATATAGCCTTTCGTATTATGCATAGGATGTCCTATCTTCCAATAAAAGTTGGTCTCTCCATTTTCTCTAACCACCTGTACAACATAACTAAATTCACATAAAAAAAATCCATTATTATTAGCTATTATTTTAGAAGATTTATGCTTTATTTGGTCTTGAGACAATTGATCTGATTGTTTAGATAGCTTTACTTCAATTTCAGATTCATTCCCATTAGTAAATCCTTGATAATTAATTATAAACAAAAAAATTATTATAGAGCTTAAAAAAATAGATATAAATTTGAATTTTAAATTACTGTGTTTAATCATATAAACCTTCCCATGTATATTATTATAAAATTTATTATATATATGTTTGATATTAGCATATAGTATTATTGAGATTTTGTCGTAATTTGTAGAAATATATTTATTTTTTTATTTTCTATAAAATGTTTAAAGATGAATATTAAATTATTTATTTATGTAAAAAAGCTAGTGCCTTATATTAATACACTAGATCTTATTTTACTTTACTATTACTACATGATTTTTTTACATTTATAGCTATTTTAAATTAGGGTTATTTTTAATTACTATTATAATTATCTTAAAGGTAAACTTAAGGATACATATAACAGTAATTCCATAAAAAAATAGCAAGTAGTTAAAGTGTTTTGCTCATTACTTGCCATTTTCATATTCTTATAATTCACATTAATTTAATACTATCTATAACTAATTGATGTACTGTCAACAATCCCTAACCCAGTATAAGGATATGTGGCAAAACTAATATTATCTGGCTTTACAATGAATGCTTGTTCTACAATCCCTGTTCTCATATTCCAATTATTGTATTTTTTCTCTACTGTATTGTATAACTGTAATGCAGAAAAATCAATATTAGTCAGATATGATCCATCTTTATTATTGTCTAATACTCCATGTTTTGGAATCAACGATACAAAACGATAAAACCCGCATACTGGTTTTCCATCTTTCTTTTGGAATACTCCACTTACATTAACTTCTTTATATACTTTCTTAATTACCTTTCCTGCTGCGTCTTTAAATTCAAAATATCCTGTTACTATATCTTGATTAGTTGGATGAAATCCTATATCAAAAGTTACACTATCAGCATTATTCACTCCTTCAGAATCTTCCCACCAATCTTTTTCAGCTCCAAGCTTAGGAACATAGTAATATCCTTTCCATCCAGATCCAGTATTTATAAGTCCAAAATCTAAAGTGCTTTCATTATGACCGTAGATTCCAAAAGATATATAAGCATTTCTTAGATTTTTATTGTCAAAATTTATTTTTTTTAAATTCACAGTTCCATGGGCTTGACTATATGTAGTACTATTTCCTGTATACATATAATAGTATGATCCTAAATTATTACGAACATTTGAATTCATAAATGGTCTACTACCTTTTAAAGCTTGATATGGAGCTGCACCCCAAGTATATAAAGGATGGTCATTTGGATATGATGTAGGCCTTCCATTTGCATATGGAGAAATTTTACTTGGATATGACTTAGGCCTTCCATCTGAACATTCATAGTTTTCATTTGCATATGAATAGCTTCCAATTTGCATTGTCATTATTATAGTAATTACGAAGCTTAATATTTTTCTCATATTTCTTACCCCTAATTATTATTTTTTTATCTAACAAATTGTACCATAATATCATTAAAAAATTTGTTTATTTTTGTCATAATAAAGGCTTTTAATGTTAATTTTTATGATTAACAAGGTATTTTTAAACCTAAATGAAAAAGTGTTGGATTTAACTTCTATGTAGAAACTTTAAATGGAAATATGTCCTTAATGTAAGTAATTAAAAATAAAAAAAGCAGTGAAGTATCCCTCCTATTTTTTTGTATTAATATATTTTTTGAATTGATATATTTTGAATAATTGTATATATATGGTACTATATGTTATATATAACAAATACTTATTATAAATTATTAATTTAACAGATAAAGGAGGATAAAATGAAAAAACTAAGAAAAAGAATAAGTTTAATTATATTAGCTTTTTTAGTTTTAACATTAGGGTTAACAGGATGTCAAACTGAAGAAGCTATTAATAAAAGAGAAAAAACATTAGTTATATCAACATTTGAATCTTTTGAAGATATGTACAGAAAAAATATTTTTCAACCATTTGAAGAAAAGCATAATATAAAAATTGTACTTGAACTTGGAACTAATTCCCAAAGATTTAAAAAATTAAAGAAAGATAGCAAAAAGAAAAAGCCTGATGTAGTATTTCTTACGGATTATTATGCTATGCAAGGTGTAGAAAAAGGATTATTTGAAAAAATAAATCGTAAAAATATACCCAATATGGATAAACTTTATGATGTATTTAAAGAACCTTTAGGCAAAGATTACGGCCCAGCGTATGCTATATCAAGTTATGGTTTGGCATATAATCCGGATAAAGTAAAAGAACCGATTACGTCTTGGAGTGACTTGTGGCGACCAGAATTAAGAGGTAAAATTGCACTAAGTGACATTACTGTTGGAGCAGGCCCATTTCTCTTAATGATTGCGGCAGAACAAGCGAATGTAGATATTAAACAAAATGAAGATAAAGCATTTGAAAAGTTAAAAGAAATAAGTGAACACGGAGTAAAATTTTATACTAAAAAATATGCTGAAATTATGAATGAATTTGGTTCGGGAGAAATTGAAGTTATGGATATTTATAACTATGATATAGAAATAGCAAGACAGCATGTTCCTAATGTCAAGTGGGTTCACCCAAAAGAAGGTTCTTATGCATTAATGGAAACAGTAAATATAGTAAAAGGCACAAAGAATAAGGAATTAGCAGAAGAATTTATAGATTGGCTATTAAGTGAGGAAGTTCAAAAAGCTCAAGCTATTGATAGGGTAGAATCGCCTGTCAATAAAGATGTAAAACTAACAGAAGAACAGGCAAAGTGGACTATCTATGGTGAAGAAACTATAAAAGGACTAAAAACAGTAGATTTAAAATATATTAATGAGTCAATGGATAGATGGACGAAGCGATGGAATAAAGAGATAAATCCACAAAAAAATAATTAAAATTATATTAATCTATATAAAAAATAACCTATAAACTCAACATTATATAAATAAATATTAATCTTAGTTATTTTATATAATTATTATAAAATGGTAAAAGAATAATATTGTTACTAGCTATTAAACGCCTATATAAACGTTTAATACTATTTAGTAATCTATTCATTGAAGGCAAAAAACAAATATCTTAAAATTAAAAATAAAAAGTTATTTTGTGATGAAGAAATAAAAAGATTAGGAAGTTAATCCTAGTCTTTTTATTTCTTCTTTAAATTTAACGCTAATGCTATACCATCTGCATAAGCTCTCAAAATATCTTCTATAAAGTTAGTATCTTTTACTGAACTACTTCCACTTATAGAAGTGGAAGTTTCTAATAAAAATGATATATAGCTCAAAACTATTGTAATAATGTAATCTACCTAAGGCTGTTGGGAAAAAAGAAATCAGTGTATTTACTATAGAAGAACAAAAAATTTATAGATACAATAAATACAAATACGCATAGATTAAAAGCTCTATTCTTAACAGCCCTCGGAACAGAGCTAAGAATAGGTAAGATAGTAGCACTAAAATGGGAAGATATAGACTTTGAAAAATCTGCTTTATCTTTAAGTAAATCTTTAAAAAAAGTTACTAAAATTTCTAAGAATGAAAATAGAGAATCAGTAGTAATAGAGCAGTCTCCTAAAACTGAAAGTAGCATAAGAACCGTACCAATCCAAAAAAATATTTTAAAAGAATTATCTATTCATAAAAAAACCAGCTAGAAGAAAAGCTTAAAGCTGGAGAATTATATATAGATAGTAATTATGTATTTTGTACCGAAATAGGGAAACCCCTAGATGTAAGAAATGTAATTAGGTCCCACTCTAAACTTTTTAAAGAGAGGTAATATTGGATATAAAAAATTTCATTCATTAAGGCATACTTATACTACACGTTTATTTGAAGCTGATGTTCCTCCTAATACTGTAAAGGAGCTTTTAGGTCATAGTGATATTAATACAACTATGAACATATATACTCATGTTATGGAAAATAAAAAAGTAGTTGACGTAGATAAAATAAATCATCTATTTGCTTAATAACATTAACTAACGTTATTAACTTTCGTTGATTATTTTTTCTACTGCACAACTACTGCACGAATTTATTATTTTTTTATAATAAAATTTTTATTATCTTTTACAGAAACGAGTCATACCAAGGTGCTTAATACTTTGTTGGTGCTCTCGAGAGGAATCGAACCCCCGACACACGCCTTAGGAGGGCGTTGCTCTATCCTGCTGAGCTACGAGAGCATACAAGCACTAGGTATTTGTATTTTATATCAATTAGTTTTATTTGTCAAATCACTATTTATACCAATCATAGCCTGTATTTTTTATATAAGTATTATAAGCTTATAAAATTTTTTACACTCGTAAAAAATCTACTTAGTATGTTAGTTTTTTTAACATCTTCGTTAACTGTTAAAGGTATTTCTTTTTTCACATTTCCATATCTTAATATAGCTTTTCCTATTATATCTCCTTTTTTAATAGGAGCTTCTAGTCCTTCATTTATTATAACTTCTTTTTTTACAGTATCATGATTTCCTACCAATCCATATACATTTTCTTTAGGATATAGTTCATTAACTTCATCTCTACTATTTGGTATATTTACTTTCTTTATAAAAGTATTTTTATTCAATATTTGTTTTTTTGAGTAATTTTTTATTCCCTCATTTAATAGTTTTGTACCTCTTATTTTTCTTTCTTCTTCTGTTTTACTTCCCATAGTTATTCCTATTAGTCTATAAGGATTTTTTTTATCTTTTTTAACTTCTAAAGTTGATACTAAGCAAAGACCTGCTCTATCAGTGTATCCGGTTTTAAGTCCATCTACACCACTAACCACCCCCATCAGAGGATTAGTATTTATATGTTCAAATTCTCTTTCTGGAATTACCAGTTTGTCCTTGCTTGTTATATCTATTATTTGTGGATATTTCTTTAGTATATGTCTTGAAAGTTTGAATATATCTCTAGGACTCATAGTGTTCTCTGCTTTATCTTCTCTTGGGTACCCATTAACTGTTACAAAGTGTGTTTTTTTTAGTCCAAGTTCTTCAGCCTTGTCATTCATTAGTTTTAGAAATTTCTCTTCACTGCCAGATATATATTCTGCTATAGCTATACAAGAATCGTTTGCAGAAACTATCATTATAGATTCCAAAAGTGTACTTACTTTAATTTTTTCTCCTTCTTTTAACTTAAAGCTTGAGCCCTTCAGTGATGCAGCCCTTTTACTTATAGTTACTTCGTCTTTTAAACTTTTATTTCCCTTTGATATTTCATCCATAGCTACTAAGTAAGTCATAAGTTTAGTTATACTAGCTACCTCTAATTTAGCATCAGCATTTTTTTCAAAAATAATATCACCAGTTTCATAATCTCCTAGTAGAGACGACTGTATAGTAGCTGTAATCGTATTTTCTCCATTATCATTATTTTGAGCATATCCGATTCCTGAAAAAATTAGAATTAAAATAAGTGTTATAG
This sequence comes from Gottschalkia purinilytica, assembly GCF_001190785.1. Taxonomy (NCBI): domain Bacteria; kingdom Bacillati; phylum Bacillota; class Tissierellia; order Tissierellales; family Gottschalkiaceae; genus Gottschalkia; species Gottschalkia purinilytica. The sequence continues at coordinate 66,150 of NZ_LGSS01000015.1, forward strand.
ATAGTGTCCTCTTCATTTTAGTTCTCCTTAAAGCATATAAAATAGTTTTTCAACTTAATATTTTTAGAATTTCTAGTTTGCATAATATGTTACATTATATCAAATTTTATTAATTTTAGTAGTTACTTTTTATTTACAAATATTCAGAATCCTTTATTTTTTATTTAGAAATACTATCATTTTTTTCATAGAAACTCATCTATCTCTTAAATAATTATATTGTTAATTTTTAGTTGTTATGATATTCAATAGTTTTTTATCTTAACTACAAGAAAACTTTACCTTATTTATTAAAATAAATCTAATATACTAATATTATTCATAATAATGTAAATTATACAAATGCATAATTAGATGAATATTTTATATTCTAAGAGGTATAAATATAAAAACATTCACTCCTAATACTTTATACTTTTTATTTTTGATTATATAATGTTAAACTCTTATAATTATAAAAAAACAAAGAAGTAGTAAAGAATATATATTCTTTACTACTTCTTTGTTTTTACTTACTATATATTTAGTTAATTACATTATTTTTTCTCTATTCTTTCTTTTCCACCTAAAAATGGTCTTAATACCTCTGGAACTAATATAGATCCATCTTCTTGTTGGTAGTTTTCTAGTAATGCAGCTAAAGTTCTTCCTGCTGCTAATCCTGATCCATTTAATGTATGAACGTATTCTACTTTTCCAGTTTCTTTTGATCTATATCTTAAATTAGCTCTTCTTGCTTGGAAATCTTCGAAGTTACTGCAAGAAGATATCTCCACATATCTATTATAACTTGGCATCCACACTTCAATGTCATATGTCTTTGCTGAAGAAAATCCTATATCTCCAGTACACAATTCTACTACTCTATATGGTATATTTAAAAGTTGAAGAACTTTTTCAGCATTATTTGTTAGAGTCTCTAATTCATCATATGATGTTTCTCGCTTTGAAAGCTTAACTAATTCAACTTTATCGAACTGATGATTTCTGATAACACCTCTTGTATCCCTTCCAGCTGATCCAGCTTCTTGCCTAAAGCAAGGAGTATAGGCTGTGTAGTATATTGGTAATTGTTCTTCATCCAATATCTCATCTCTATGAAGATTAGTTACTGGAACTTCTGCTGTAGGTATTAAAAAGAAATCTTTTTCTGGTATTTTAAAAGCATCTTCTTCAAATTTAGGTAACTGTCCTGTACCAATCATACTTTGTCTATTTACAATAAAAGGTGGTGATATCTCTGTATATCCGTGTTCTTCTGTATGAAGATTTAACATAAAGTTTATTAAAGCTCTTTCAAGCTTTGATCCATCTCCCTTAAATACTGTAAATCTTGCCCCAGTTATTTTTGAAGCTCTCTCAAAGTCTAATATATCTAAATCAGTGCCCAAATCCCAGTGTGCTTTAGGTTCAAAGTTAAATTTAGTTGGTTCTCCCCATTTTCTGATTTCTTTATTTTCTTCGTCACTAGCTCCTACAGTTATGTTTGGATTTGGAATATTAGGTATAGTAAGCAGTATATCATTTAATTCTTTCTCTATTCCTTTTACTTCATTATCCTTTTCACCTATTTTGTTAGATAGTTCTTTCATTTCACTTAAAACTGAAGAAACATCTTTGCCCTCTTTTTTCAGTTTTGGTATTTCTTTTGATACTTGATTTTGTTTAGCTTTCATTTCTTCAACTTCAACTAATACAGTTCTTCTTTTTTCATCTAATTCTAATACTTTATCAATTTCAAATTCTCCGCCTCTTTTTCCTAGTTCTTTCTTAACTTCTTCAGGATTAAGTCTTATTCTTTTAATGTCTAGCATAAATATTCCTCCTTTTCTCAGATAATTTTAATATTATTTAAAGCAACTTAGCTAGTTTTAAATTAATACTAATTTGCAATTTTGAAAGTAACTATTTAGTATTTTATAGTTTATTTAACTTATAAGTTACAAAAAATAAAAAACTCCCATCCCTAAAAAAATTAGGGACGAGAGATTGCCCGCGTTGCCACCCTAGTTAACCTTTATATAAAAGTTCACTCTGTGCAGAATATCCCACTGCTGGGGTTTTATCTCTTCGATAAAATGCTCTAGGACGGATTCGATACTCAATAACATCAATTCTCACCTACCATTGACTCTCTTAAGATATCAATGTATCTACTATTTCCTTTCATTGCATATAAATATATGGTTAATGATGATTATACCATAACCTTAATCGTCTTTCAATTCTTTAAATCATTTATATTTAGTATTATCTAAACTTAATTATTATATTTAACTTATTTTGAATTTTATAGTGTTTATCTATCTTCTTTTTAGATAGTAATTTATAAATGAAAAATTATATCTTATAGTTTATACAATATCAAATTGAAATATTCTATTTAATTATCATTAACTATTAATTTTTTCAATTAGAAACTACTTTTAGTCAAGTATATACTATACATGTTAAATTTTCAATTAAATTAATACTAACGAAAGGAAGAATGCATATGTATAAAAAAACTCGTTCTATTTTATTAGTTCTTGTATCTTTGCTTTGTTTTTTATTTTTAACTGCTTGTGGTACTAGTTCAAAAGATAACACATCCGAAAAGGATAAAAAGGAACCTACTAAAACATATTCAGCAAAAACTATTGATACCAATGAGTTAAAAGATAATTTAACAAATCAAAACTATGTTATTGTAGATTTAAGAAAAGATGAAGCGTTTAATGGATGGAAAATCGATGGTATCTCTAGAGGAGGTCATATTAAAAACTCAGTCCATTTTCCTACAACATGGCTTAAAGAAGTAAAAGGTGATAAATTATCAAGTTTATTAAAGAAAAAAGGTATCACATCTGATAAAACTATCGTTCTTTATCATAGTGATAATAATGAAAGTAAGAAGATGGCTTCAAAGTTAAACGAATTAAACTACTCAAATATTCTGGTTTACGATAAGTTAGATGAATGGGCAAACAATGAATCTCTACCAATGGATGCTCTACCTAATTATGAAAAGTTAGTCTATCCTGAATGGGTAAACGATTTAATTAACGATAAAAATCCAGAAACCTATCCTGGTAAAGGATATTTAATAATTGAAACAAGTTGGGGACGTCCATCAAAATATTATACTTCTGGACATATTCCTGGTACTGTACATTTAGATACAAACGAAATAGAAAGTGAATCAGATTGGAATATTGGACCTGTATCTAAAATAGAAAAGACATTGAAAAAGTTTGGTATAACTCCTGATACTACTGTTATTCTTTATAGTGAAAATACTATGGAAGGAGCTAGAGGAGCTTTAGCTATGATGTGGGCTGGTGTTAAAGATGTTAGATTACTAAATGGAAATTTAAAAGCTTAGAAAGACGCAGGATTTAAAACTGAAACAAAGAATAATACTCCTACTCCTATTAAAGATTTTGGCTTAAAAATACCTCAACATCCTGAATATATTCTTCCACTCCCTAAAGATGTACTTGAAAAACAAAAAGATCCAAATTTTGTTTTAGCGAGTATCAGAAGTTGGGACGAATTTATTGGTAAAATAAGTGGTTATGATTATATAAAAGAAACTGGTGAACCTAAAGGTGCTGTTTGGGGACATGCTGGTTCTAGTTCTAATGATATGGAAGATTTTGAAGACGTAGATGGAACATTAAGAAGCTACCCAGAGATAGTTAAGATGTGGGAAGAATGGGGTATAACTTCCGATAAAGAAGTTAGTTTCTACTGTGGAACTGGATGGAGAGCAGCTGAAACATGGTTTATAGCTTATTTAATGGATTGGCCAAATATCAATGTTTATGATGGTGGCTGGTTCCTTTGGTCTATGGACAAAAACAATCCTGTTCAAAAGGGCGATCCAAGAAAAAAATAAATAGATAAATAAATAATAACCCATGATTTAACCTATTTTGCATATATCTTGCATTTGATTAAATTATGGGTTATTTATTTATAATAGTTTTATCTATCTTTTAGAGCTATACTTCTAAAAGTCTGAATTACAATATTTAAAAATATAGCAATGATGAAAAAGTAGTAACCTCTCAACTCCATAGAATTAGTGAATAATATAAATCCTATTCCTATTACTGATAGTAAAGGAACAATTATCAAACCTTTATTTAACTTTCTACTTTTAGATCTTGCTAATTTATAAAATAGTAGTATTATAGAAACAATCAATATTACTATTAAAACTATCTTATATATATTAAGAAACTCATGTCTAAATAATTGTTCTTTAAATTTAATATTTTTATAAGATAGATACTGAGCTACTCCCATTTTTCTAGTAGATAAGTATTGTAATATTATAACTCCTAAAATGGATATTAACTGTAATATAATCAGTACTATATTTAAGCTTCTTTTTATAACCTTTTTCATTATTACAACCCCTTATATTTATTTTTATCAAGCTTTAAAGTAGAACAGTTTTATTATACCAAACTATATTAATTTACTCATAATAACTTTTCTAAAAACTTAGATCTATATATTTACATTCAATTGTATATATGACTAAAGCTTGTCAATAATAAAAATATAATTAAGTACTTTGGGGGTATTGATCATGTATGATATTGATATTTTAGCTCAAATAGGTAATATGAAAGACATCGATTACAAAAATGCTTTGGCTATAGCTAGCCTAATAGAGGTTCTAGTAGATAAAGAAATTATAAGTAGAAGCGATGTCTCGAAAAAGGCTAAAATCTTAGATGATATGTCTATAAGGGAAATAGAACTTATGAAAAATAGATAATGGTTACAAAGCAAGTTAAATCGACTGTAAAATAAGCTTATTCTATTGAATATAATAATTTTTAAAATTATTATTAATATTTAAATATCTACATTAACTTAATTTATATAGTTTTTAAGTTAATGTAGATATTTTTTAGTTTTCATTTCTACTTATTCTCTTACATTAAGTTTATAAAAATTTTTTCTTCCTATGATATTCAAATCTTTACTTATAATTAACTCAGTATAATTATTAAATTATAAACTCTTCATTCATTTCACATTCTATAATTATTTTAAATAAAATATGTTTAAAATTAAATATTAGAATAATGTTTTTATCTTTCCAAAAAAACTCAAATAATTATACACTTCAATACTTACATTTTAATAGTGTATAATTATCCTTCATGTCATAGACATAGAACTTAAATTTTTACAAGTAGTATAGATAAAGATGAATAGTATTAGATAGAGATATTAAGGTTTTCTATACTATCGTAATATAATCTTAATATATGAAAACATATACTTATTTATTGAATTATTTACACTATACATAAATTTAATAATGTGATACTATGTACTTATAAAGCGTTTTACACATTTTTCTATTTATTTGATATGTGTTTTGTTTCTGAAAATAGTAATATATTTTAGGTATATCAATATACTTTTAATATATTATTTTTTAAGTCACAAGGCAAACGTTTTATGCTGTTAACATAAGCATAAAATTATATTTCGGCATACTGATCTATTCTGGATAGTATGCAAAAGGAGGATATTTTATCTGTACCAACAAAACTAAATATTTTAAGGGGGTCATTTTATGAGTAGTAAAGCAACAAGTACTGGATTTTTAGACAAAACTTTTAAAGTGTCAGAAAGAAATTCTAATGTAAAGACAGAAATTTTTGCTGGTATTACCACTTTCATGACTATAGCTTATCTACTTGCAGTTATTCCAGGTAATCTTGGTGAAGTTGGAATGCCTAAACAAGCTGTTTTTACAGCAACAGTATTATCTGCACTAATAGCAACAGCGTTAGCGGGTATTTTAGGTAACTATCCATTTGGATTAGCACCATCAATGGGGTTAAACTCATTCTTTGCATTCTCTGTAGTAATAGGAATGAAAAAGTCGTGGGAATTTGCTTTAACGGCAGGTCTTATTGCAGGAATTATTCTTGTGCTACTAACTGTATTGAGAATTAGGGAAGCATTGTTTGATGCCATTCCTCATAACTTAAAAATGGCGATGATTTCAGGTATTGGTTTATTTATTACATTCATAGGGCTTAAAAATGCGGGTATAGTAAAAGCAGGTGGAGCAATTCTTGAAATAGGGGTATTAAAAGATCCTGCAGTATTTATTGCACTTATAGGAATTGTTATCACTGGTGTATTAATGTATAAGAATGTTAAAGGGGCACTGTTAATAGGTATTGTTGCTACAACTATAATAGGTATTCCTTTTGGTGTTACTCAATTACCAAGTAGTATAGTAAGTTTACCACCATCAGTTGCACCAACTGCGTTAAAATTTGTTGGATGGGATCAAATTTTAACAATCGATATGGGTGTAGCTGTATTTACATTCTTATTTGTTGCTATATTTGATACAATAG
>NZ_LGSS01000016.1 GCF_001190785.1 Gottschalkia purinilytica
TACCAGCATTGGCACTTGGAGTTGATCCAGCTGATCCAGATATTATGAAGAGAAAACCTAGAGATCCAAGCAAAAGTATGTTTGCAGGTGATTTAGGATTTATGATTATAGTTCAAGGTATTATGATAGGATTACTTACATTAATATCGTTCCAAATAGGAGTTAGAACTAGCCTAATGCATGGTAGAACTATGGCGTTTATTACGCTTTGTTTTTCTCAATTAGTACATGCACTTAATGTAAGATCCATAGATAAATCTATATTTGATATAGGATTATTTAAAAATAAACACTTAATATTGGCAAATATAACTTCTGTATTATTAGTATTAGGTGTAATATTTATAACAAAATTGAGAGAAATATTTAAGCTTGTTAAACTAGATGCACCTCACTTTATAATAGTGATTTTAATTTCCTTTATACCACTTCTTATAGTAGAAATATCTAAATTGTGTAAAAAGTAAAAAAGACTTCTTTCTGTAATATTTATGATATTACAGAAAGAAGTCTTTTATTTATTCGACTTATAAACTAAAGATGGAAATTATTCATGGCCACTTTTATCGTCAATTAATAAGTCTACAACTTTTTTATAAATTTCCTGCGGATTTTCTCTCCAATTATTGCATATAAGTTGTGCTTGTTTATTTGAAACTACATTTAAAGATAAGTTAAAAAGAATTATATCTTTTTCAATTACTTTTAAATTAACTATGTATTCAGAGTCATTTTTTTTGTAAGAATTACCAATAATTTGAGTATCTTTTATCATCTCTTGTTTCTTTTTTTCGTATCGTTTATCTATTTCATTTTTTAAAGTTTGAGATATCCTATCGTTGAAGTAATCTAAAGTATCTTTTCCAGCATTTGATAGATGATAATATTCATGCCCATCTTTTGTTGAAAATTCAATAAATTTTGAATTAACAAGTTCACTTAAGAATTGTTGAACCATAAAATAATTCATATAATTATTTTCTAGAACAAACTGGGTGATTTCTGCATTAGTCATTGGAATATCTACTTTATCTAATATATATAGAATAAGTAGTTTGTGTTGAACTAGTTCGTTAGTATTTTCTATGAACACTTTATCACCTTCTTATATTTTATTATACAATTATATCATATAAAAAAAGATAAGTGGTATAATACCACTTATCTTTTTAAACTATTTAGCTTTAACTATTTTCCAGCTAATGATCTTTGAGCTTGTTCTACAAGTCTTTTTGTTATATATCCACCAACGTATCCATTTTGTCTTGAAGTTAAAGTTCCTTTATCTATACTTTCGTAGTTACTTAATCCTAATTCACTAGCGATTTCAGCCTTCATTTGATTTAAAGCTTGACGAGCTTCAGGAACTACTAATCTATTTGATGATCTAGCCATTAATATTCCCTCCAAACTTGAGATTTTTATTTTCAACATCTATTGATGTTGTAATATTAATATAACCTCAAAGAAAAAAGTATATGCTAGAAATTAAATGAATTATCATTACTTTATAGCAAATTTAGATATTATTAGCAAAAATGAAAAATAAACAAATTTTTAAGAAAACACTAAAATATATAACTAATATTGATTTAAAATATAATTACATAACCCTGAAAGACTTTAAAAATTATTAAATAAAGCTATTTAGCATATAAATCAAAATGATTATTAGAAAAATTAAAAATGCAACAATTCATATCTTATGAAAAAACATATATTTTTATTATTGCCATATTTAATTATTCAATAATCTAAATAATATACAATTATTTACAAAAAATATAAGGCACCTTATAATTAGAAACAATTTGATGAATGTTAAATTTAAATAAATTAATAAAAAATATTTTAAATAAAGGAAAAAATAAATATTTATAGAAATAATTATAAACAAGGAGGTGAATATAGGTTTCTTATATTACATACCTTAATATTCAAATTTAAATATGACGTACATCATATCTATTTCTTGCACTTTTAATAATTGACAAAGAAAATTATTAATACAATTTAGTCAGGAATGATCATTATAAACAAATGAAAAAGGTTCTTATAGAGTTTTAAAAATTAATTTTAAAACGAAGAGGGGGATTATTTTGAAAAAGCTAATGTTGAAAAATCTTCAACATGTTATTACTTGTAATGACAACGATGAAATCCTTCAAAATGTGAACATATTAATTGAAGGAAATAAAATCAAGGCTATTTCCAAAGATATTGTCCCAGATAGAGAAACAGAGATAAGAAATTGCTCTAATTTAACAGCCATTCCTGGATTTGTCAATACTCATCATCATTTTTATCAAATACTTTTTAGAGGTATTCCGGAAGTTCAAGATAAGCCATTATACTCATGGTTATCAGACTCATATAAGTTTTGGCAACATTTAAATGAAGAAGCTGTATATTATAGTTCTTTGCTAGCATTTACAGAATTGTTAAGAACAGGATGTACTACTACGGCTGACCATCATTATTTATTTCCTAAAGACATATCAAGTAAACTTATAGATATTCAGTTTGATGCAGCAACCCAAATGGGAATACGCTTTCATGCTACAAGAGGATCGATGTCAGCAGGTAAAAGTAAAGGAGGACTACCTCCAGATATACTTGTTCAAAGTGAAAAAGAAATTATAGAAGATTCTATTAGAGTTATTGATAAATTTAATGATAATAGTGAATTTTCTATGAGAAGGGTTGCATTAGCTCCAAGTTCCCAGATTTCTGTTACTTTAGATCTCATGAAAGAATCTAGAGATTTGGCCAGAAGTAAGGGTGTGATGTTACATACCCATCTTGGAGAGACTTTAGATGAACAAAAATATTGTTTAGAGAAGTATGGAAAAAGACCATTAGAGATTATGGAAGAGATAGGATGGCTAGGAGAAGACGTATGGTTTGCACATGGTATTTGGTTTAACGATGAAGAAATTAAAAAGTTAAGAAATACAGGAATATCTCACTGTCCAACTTGTAATATGAAGTTAGGTAGTGGTATATGTAGAACAAGTGAGCTTTTAGAGTCTGGTGTAAAGCTCAGTATAGCAGTTGATGGTAGTGCAAGTAATGATGGTTCAAATATGTGGGAAGAAGTTAGAAGAGCCTATTTATTAAATAAATTAAAATATGGAAGTAATGGTATGACTGCATATGATATATTAAAAACTGCAACTCGTGGTGGGGCAGAAGTTTTAGGAAGAAAAGATATAGGGTCCTTGGAAACTGGAAAAGCAGCAGATATTGTTCTTATAGATTTAAATGAAGTATCTTATGCAGGAAGCCATGACCCTATAGTATCTATAGTAAATTTAGGGAACAGTAGTATGGTTGATACAACTATTGTAAATGGAAAGGTAGTTGTGAGGAAAGGAAAATTAGTAAAACATGATGAAGATAAAATTAACTTTATGGCTAGGAAGATATCAAAAGAAATGGTGAAGAAAGGTAGGGAAGATACTTAACAAAAAATGATTTAGTGTTATGAAAAATTAATTTAAAAGATTAATAGAAAATAAGTAACAACATTTTCTATTAATCTTTTTTTACTTTGAAATATTTACTATAATAGAATGGTATAAATACTTAGAAAAAGAGGATTTATTATCATAATATTTTATAACAAGTAAAACAATGAATTTTGACTAATATGTTTTATATAATTTTATGGAATTAAACCTTTATGGAGGTAGATATGAATAACTTACAAGAAAAAATTATAAAAAAAGCTAAGAGTATGGGAGTAACTAAGATCGGATTTGCAAACTTATCAGGATATCTTCCAGATGAATTTTCACATTTACAAACAGGAATATCTATTGCTATAAGGCTTTCAGATCAAATTATGAATGATGTTGTGGACATTCCTACTCATACTTATTATCATCATTATAGAACAGTTAATTTTCTTATAGATCAAATAACTTTATCAATAACAATGATGCTTCAAGAAGAGGGATACCTTGCTATGGCAGTTCCAGCATCACAAACAGTTAAAAGCGAAAATGAAAGATTAAAAGGAATATTTCCACATAAAACAGCTGCAACTCAAGGAGGAATTGGGTGGATAGGTAAAAATGCTTGTTTAGTTACTGAAGAATTTGGTCCCAGGGTTAGACTAGGAACTGTTTTAACGAATATGATAGCAGAGTATGATGCTCCAGTAACAGAATCAAAATGTGGAACTTGTAATATATGTATGAAGTTATGTCCTTCTCTAGCAATAAAAGGAGTGAATTGGAATATAAAATTAAAAAGGGAAGATATATATGACGCACATGCATGTAGTACTCATATGAGTCAATATTATAAGGAAATAGGAAGAGGATCAGTTTGTGGAATATGTCTTTCAAGATGTCCAAGGGGGACAAAGGTTATTAAAAAATAAGTTTAAATTAAATACAAATTAAATAAAGCAAAATTCTTAGAATCTTATAATTAATAAGTAGAATTATTACGAAATTCTAAGAATTTTACTATTTATAATTATTAATTTATATTATTTTCTTAGATATATTTACTAATAACGAAGAAAAAGGCAAAAGAATTAGAGTAGAAAATATATTAAATAATGTATGAGCATTGGCTATTTGTCTAGAAGGATTATCTGGAGTTAAATATACTACGATATCGTATAAAAAGTCTATCAAAAAGAAAAATATGATAGCACCTACTAAGTTAAATATTACATGAATAAATGCAACTTGCTTTCCTTCTCTATTAGTTGCCAAGCTACCAACTACAGTATCTACACAAGTTCCAACATTTTGACCTAATATAATAGGGATAGCTGTCTTAACAGAAATTATATTACTAGCTGACATTACTTGAAGTATTGCTATACCTGTTGTACTGCTTTGTATTATTGCAGTTATAAGGATACCTGCAAATATGGATAATACTTTATTATTACTCAATATTGTAATTAAGTTGAAAAATGCTTTACTAGATTTTAAAGGTAATACTGCATTTGAAATTATGTCTAATCCTAAAAAAATTAAGGCTAGGCTTATTAGAAGTTTAATAATAGATCTGTATCTACTTTTCCTTAATATTATAAATATTGGAATTAATATTAGTAGAGGTATTACCGGAGAAATACTAGTTTTAAAAGCTACCAACTGTGAAGTAAATGTAGTTCCGATGTTAGCACCCATAATAATAGGAACTGCGTTATAAATATTGAGAATATTACTATGAACAAGACTCACTACTATTATGGTAGTAGCACTACTACTATGAAGAAGTGCGGTTACGACTATACCAACTATAACTCCAATAAATTTACTTGAAGTGAATTTATTAATTTTAGATTTTAGATTATTAGATATAAAGTTTTTAAAAGTATTGGACATAATCTTTATACCACTTAAGAATAGAGCTAAGCCCAAAATGATTCCTACAATCAATGTTATGTATAAATTACTAGTAAGTTTTAACAAGCTACTTACCCCCTAATAAAACTTTTCTAAATAATTATATGCTTGTGTAAAAAAACAAGTACAAATAATTTAGGAGCAAGTAACTTAAATGATATTTATATATTTTAAATTATATTTTATGTCCTATTTTTTCACCCATTAATACCTTAGTTTCAAAACCTTCAAGTGTATTCTTTATTATATCCTTATCTACAGAAACAGTCCCTTCTTTAAAAAACATAATTACAGTAGAGCCACCAAATTTAAAATAACCTTTTTCATCACCTTTATTTACATATTTATTAGGAGTGTATGTTTGAATTATAGACCCAACACATGTTGCACCTATTTCTATAAAGAGTATTTCTTTAAAATTATCTGAATTTAAAATAGTAAGTTCTCTCTTATTTTGACAATATACATTAACTATATTTTTTAAAGATATTGGATTAACAGAGTAGTAAGAACCACTAATTTTCTTAATACTACTTGGTATACAATTGTCAGGAAAATGGAATCTATGATAATCAGAAGGTGCAAGTCTTACAACCATATAAGTGCCTTTATTATATTTATTAGCTAATTCTTCATCTTGTATAAGTTCTTTTAATGTATATAAAGAACCTTTTACTTGAATCAAGCTATTTATATCAATATTTTCATAAGCTAATATCTTACCATCAGCTGGTGAAGCTAAAACATTATCATCATAATTAATAGGTCTAGATTCTTTTTTTATTTTTCTAGTAAAAAAGTCATTAAAGTTCCTATATTTATTTATATCCTCTATTTCAGCTTCGTTCATATCTATAGCCAAATTTTTTACAAAACTATTTATTTTTCTTTTACTTATACTAAAGTCTTGTACTTTACCATACAAGGTAGAAAATAGTTTTTTCTTTACTAGTAACTCTAATAGCGTCTTTCCAGAATTAGTCTCATGAATCCACTTTAAAGATTTTTCACCCGCTACAGTTTCTTTCTTTTTTTCTCCTGTTTTTCTATCTATATAATAAATTTCCATAATATCAACCTCTATCTTATATTTATTTAATAATTATAAATTTTCATATTTTTTAAGTTCAATATAACCATTTTGAAACTAAATAATTAATACATTTTTATTTATGTTTACATTAATAAAAAAATATAAACTATATTATACAATTATAACTTATATTTTTCTACTTGTTAATTTTAAAGATAAGAGTCATATTTATATAATGAAAATAATATTAATTAAAAGAAAGAGATATATTCTTATTACATTAAGGAGGAAAGAATGAATGAAAATATATGTACTTGCTAAAAAAAGTGTAGTTAAAGTAATTTCAGTTTTTATATTATTAAGTGTATCTATATTATATACAAGCACTATGAGTAATAATACGCTAGATGTATTTTCAAATAAAAAAGAACTTCCAATATATTATGTGGATACACCAGAAAAAAAGATAGCAATAAGTTTTGATGCAGCTTGGGGAACAGAATACACAGAAGATATACTTAATACTTTGGATAAATATAAAGTAAAGACAACTTTTTTTCTAGTAGATTTCTGGGTAAAAAAACATCCAGATGTACTTAAGAAGATAGATAAGAAGGGACATGAAATAGGAAATCACTCAACAAATCATCCTGAAATGTCAAAGTTATCTAAAGAGGAAATTATAAAAGAGATTAAAACAACAGAAGAAAGTATTGAAAAAGTAATTGGAAAAAAGACTACTTTATTTAGACCTCCATTTGGAGACTATAATGATAATCTTATTAATACTTGTAGAGAACTAGGATATCATGTAATTCAGTGGGATGTTGATTCTTTAGATTGGAAAGAAAAAGGTGCACAATCCGTTGTAGACACAGTTACTAGAAATGTTAAAAATGGATCTATAGTTTTATTTCATAACAATGCAAAATACGTATCTGAATATTTACCACTAGTTATAGAAAAGCTACAAGCGGAAGGATATAAAATAGTTCCAATATCGGAACTTATATATAAAGATAATTATGATGTTGATGTTGACGGAAAACAAATAAAGAAACAAACTAAAAAATAAATAAAATTATAAATAAAAGAATCCTTGATATTATGTTAAAAGGATTCTTTTTTAAATTAACTATTTTTTCTTATATAGATTCTTAAAGCTTTAATAAACAAAATTAAGGCATAAATACTTAGTCCAGCTAATGATAAGTAAATTAAAAATATTATAGTAGCAGGAATAAAAGCTATATTAGTTAAGTGCATGTAACAAAACCTCCTTTGTATAAAAAATATAACAAATGTAAAAATATGTATTGTACACAAATAAATTATAACTGAGTCTCATAAAAAAGCAAGAATCCTTTTGTTACAAAGAATCCTTGCCAACATTATTAGTCATTTTTATATATTAAATATATTACAATGATATTATTAATTTATTAATATTATATTTATGATCTACCAAGATTACTTTCTTTATCTATACTTGTCTTTTTTACACTGTCTATAAAAGAATCAGTAACTTTAGTCATATTGTTTTCTCTATCTCTAAAGCTTATCTCCATATCTTGAGCTATTTCTTCTTTAAAACTATCAGAAGAGAATTTGGACTTAGATGAAAACTTATTTCCTTTATTCACTTTTATCACCTCAATAATATTATTTACAGTCAGAATATAAAATATGAATGTAATTTAGTAGAAATATATGAATACTTTGAAATATATACATAAAAAATAATAAATAGTAGAAAATAATTATAGCTTAAAAATTTATATTCTTTAAAAAATAAAAAGGAGAGCTAAATTTATGAATTTTCATGATACTTATGAAGTTAATTCTATTAATAAAGTTGAGTACAGCATAACTAGGGGATTTGACAAAAGTATTACTCAAATGGATAATGATGTAAAAATAATAGGTGTATTAGGTATTAATGGAAAAACAACTACAGCTCATATTATAGAGGAGATATTTACAAATTCAGGATATAGGACAGGGTTGATAAGCTCTCTAGGATTAAAAATTAATGGTAAATATATTTTAAATAAAGAAGAGATAGATACATACTCTACAGTTGATTTAATGGATAAGTTCAAATATAAAAATATAGATATAATAATAATAGAGATTTCTTTTGAAGATATATCTCTTATTAGTGAATATAATATAGAATTTGATATAGTTATAAATACTAACAATTATGAAAAAATTAATTATAACAGTATTATCAAGAAGTATAGAGAAGAGAAGAAAAAACTGTTTGATTCTTTAGCAAAAAATAAAATAGCTATAATAAATCAAGATGATAAAAATTCTGTAAATTTAGTTCAAAGTAATAATAATATTGTAGTAATAACATATGGATTTAATGGAAAGGCTAGTGTAACTGCATCTAGTTTACAGCTTGATAAAGTATCTGATTTTAACTTATGTTTACAAAGAGGTATAACTACAATAAATGGTGTACAGATAGATCCTTTAGAATTTCCTATATCACTAAATTTATTAGGAAGTTATAACATATATAATTGCTTAGCTGCTATAAGTACATGTCTATGTTTTGGTATAGATATTAAAGTTATATCTGAAACCTTAATGAAGATAAAGGGACTAAGTAGAAGATTGAATAAAGTATATGATAAAGATTTTTTAGTAATAGATGCGTTTACAAATAATCCATTATCTTATGATGCTGTTTTTCATACTATACAAAACTTAGACTATAATAACTTAATAGTAATAAATTCTATAGATGAAGACGATGAAAATGAAGTTAGTAGAGATAATATAGAAATAATATCTGAATGGATTGATATACTAAAAGCTAATGACATAATACTATCATTAGGAACTGATGTTACAGAAAAAAAAGATAAATGTCTAAATAAATTAATTTTAGATTATGAAAAAAAATTTAAAGAAAATAATATAAAATATAGTGTATATGATAGATTAGAAGATTCTATAAATAATGCATTAAAAATATGTAAAAAAAATGATATAGTTCTTCTATTAGGAGCAGAGGGAATGAATAAAGGAGAAAATATTTTATTAAAGGCTATATATAATAAACAAAAACTTTCTTTTTTAAAAAGCTAGGTCAAAAGACTAGCTTTTTACTTATTCTTAATAATATTTTACAAAAGAGAAGGATTTTTTATATTTGGTGTCAAATACAAATTAAACAGTAATTTAATTTATTTTTTTATTATATATGGCTTGTTAAAGAGTTTTTAAGGGGTATTTTAACAGGTTATAAAGAACTAATACGTTATGTTTTATATATTACTAAGGATAAAAAAAGAAAATGATAAAAAAACAATCATATTATTAATCTGTAGTGAATAAACATAGTTGTAGATTAGTCCAAAAAACATAAGAATAGAAGGGGAGTGGGTCTAAAATGACTGACAAAGTAATTGATACAAATATGGTAACTATTGTGGGGAAAATAGCTAGTGATAAGGAATTTAGTCATGAAATGTATGGAGAAGGGTTTTATTCATTTGATTTAGAAGTTCCTAGATTAAGTAATCATGTAGATATTCTACCAGTTACAATATCAGAAAGATTACTAGTGGATGTGAACTTGAAGCTGGGGGAATATTTAGTAGTAGAGGGACAATTAAGATCTTACAATAGATACGTAAATGGAAATAATAGATTAGTTTTAACGATATTTGCCAGAGAAACATACATACCTAAAGATGAAGAAGAATTAAATGAAATACTTAAAAGGCCAAATGAAATATATCTTGATGGATATATCTGCAAAGAACCAGTTTATAGAACAACGCCATTTGGAAGAGAAATAACGGACTTATTAATTGCTGTAAATAGACCGTATAATAAGTCAGACTACATACCATGTATAGCCTGGGGAAGAAATGCTAGATTTTGTGAAAAATTAGAAGTAGGGGATCATATAAAGCTTTGGGGAAGAATTCAAAGTAGAGAATATCAAAAGAAATTGACAGATGGTGAAGTATTAAATAAAGTTGCATTTGAAGTTTCTGTATCAAAGTTAGAATATCTGAAAGATGATAATAATAGAGAAGGAAAAGAATTTGATGATTATAAGGAAAATTCTGAAGATGAAGAAGTACAAGGAGTAGTTATTTAAACAAGACCTATAAAAGGTCTTGTTTTTTGATATAATACATTAAGAGGTGATTTTAATGTATTATAAAGTAATAATATTATTTGTTTTATTTACTATATTAATAAGCATACAATATTCTTTGAATAAAATATTAATAGAACTTAAAGACATAAAGAAATTGCTAAGAAAAGATAGTAATAAAATAAATAGTCAATAGTGTGTAGGTGAAATGCTTATGGATGATTTTTTTGCAGCCATAGATAATATGTATGAGGAGCTAATAGATAACTATGGCTATGTCAACATAGAGGAAATAATGATAAATACTATAATTAAGGTATCTCTTGATAACTTAGGAGAAGCGTTTAATTTTGAGGAAGACGTTTGCATAAAGTTCATAGATAATTATGATTTAAGAGGGTATGAGATAATAAATAATGTTATGAAGAAACATATTGTATCTATAGGGGATTTAATACCTGAAATATATGTGTATATATTAAATAAAAAAGGTAATAAAAAAGAAAAGTATAGCATACATTATACTCCTAAATGGATAGTAGAATATATAACAAACAATGTTCTTAAAAATATAGATATCAAGGATATACAGTCAATGAGAATATTAGAACCATCATGTGGAAGTGGAGTATTCTTAGATTATATGTTTGATTATTTATTTGAAATATATAAGTTAAATACTAATTTCAGTAATAGCGAAATAGTTAAAACAATACTAGAAAAAAACTTATATGGAGTAGATGTAGATAAAGTAGCTATAAAAATATCAAAATTTTTAATGTTTCTAAAAGCATTAAAAAAGACAAAAAAATATTTAGATATTAAATATAATTTATTTAATTGTGATTTTTTTAAAGATAACTATATAAAAAATATGAACTTTGATATTATATTAGGAAATCCTCCATATGTAGAAAATAGAAAGATTAATAAATATTATGATAAAAAAGAATTGAAAAGTAATTTTGTAACAGCAGTTGGAAGATTTGATTTTTATAGTTTATTTATTGAAAAATCAATAAATAAGATAAATGATAATGGAATTATTTCGTTTATTATACCAGGGAGTATTTTATACAATAATAATTTTACACCTATTAGAAAACTAATACTAGATAAAACAAAAATAAAAGAGATCGTAAATTTAGGAGAGCAAATATTTGAAGATGTAGATATGAATATGACTATATTAAGTCTAGAAGAAAGTAAAGATGGTATAAGTAATATAATAAGTTGTAAAGATATATTTGATAATGGAGATAAGCAAAAACATATATTATATAAAAAAGGCAGAAAGATTCCTCAAAGATATTATTACAATACTTTAAATAATGTTTTTGACATAAATTCTTCAGAAACAACATTTAAACTTAGAGAAAAAGTATTCAAAAATAAATATCAGAAACTTAGTGATGTAAGTACTATAGTAGCAGGAATAGCTACAGGAAATGTGAAAAAGAAGCTAGTAAAAAATAAAAAAGAAAATAAAAACTATAAAAGGCTTTTAGAAGGAAAAGATATCTTTTCATATGGCTATAAATGGTCAGGAATGTATTTGGTAAATGATAGATCATTGATAAATAAAGATAAAGGTGAATATGCTACATTTATGAAAAATGATTATATATATAGTGATAAAATACTTATACGTCAAACATCGGATAGATTTATATGTTGTTATGATGATGAAAACTATCATTTGCTAAATACACTATATTCTCTTATAGTCAAAGAAGACTATAAAGATATTATAAATCTAAAATATATACTAGCATTATTGAATTCTAAATTTTATAATTTTCTTTATACAACATTAGTTAGAGAAAAAGGAAAGGTATTCCCACAAGTTAAAATATTTCATATTCAAAATAGTCCTATAATAACTCCTGCCAGAGAAATACAACAGTACTTAGTAAATATGGTAGAACATATAATACTAATAAATAAATATCTAAATTCTAATAGAAACTACTCTAATGAACTAAAATATAAACTCCAAATTAAGATTGAAGAATTAAAAAAAGAAATAGATAAAGTTATATATAGTATATTTGAATTATCTTTTAAAGAGATATTAGAAGTAGAAAGAGTTATGGAGAAGTCAACTTTAGATTACGATATGAATGTCAACAAAACGAAGAACGATATTATAGATTTATTGGATAAATATAAAGATATTATAAAAGTATCCAAAATATTAAAGGTAAATCCAAACAAGCTATATTCCTTTATATTCAGCTACCAAAAAAAGTAAACTACAAAACATCTTAAATATTGACAAAATATATTATATAGAATAGAATAGCTTTAAAAACAGAAATTTTTTGGCGTTGACGTAAAAATACCGAGGGAGTTGAGTACTTAAATGGATGAAAATAAGAAGCGAAAGGTAATAATATCAGAAGATGAAATTACAGAAAAGATAAAAGAAGTCGGCAAAAGGGTATCTCAAGACTACGAAGGAAGAGATATACTTGTAGTTTCTCTTTTGAAAGGTAGCTTTATATTTACAGCTGATTTAGTAAGGCAAATAAATGTTCCTACACAAGTTGAGTTTATGACAACATCTAGTTATGGTCATAATGAAGAAAGTGCAGGAGAAGTGGATATATTAAATGATTTAGATGTAGATGTAAGAGGAAGAGACATACTTATAGTAGATGATATAATGGACACTGGACTTACAATGAAAAAAATTATAGAGCATCTAGAATCTAAAGGTCCAAATTCAGTTAGAACTTGTGTTTTGTTAGATAAGCCTGAAAGAAGAAAAGTAGACATAACACCTTCATATGTAGGATTTACGATACCTGATTTATTTATAGTTGGATATGGATTAAACTATGGTGACTACTATAGAGGAGTTCCATATATATTTAGCTTCCAAGAATAATAAACATTAGGGCTGATAGAATAAACTATCAGCTTATTTTATATTTATTTAGTATGAAAGTGAGATCAGTAGACTAGGGGGACGTCTTATGGAAAAGAGAAAAAAAGTACCTTCTATTATAGAAGCAAACTATATGTATTTTATTTTAGGAATAATGCTATTAACACTAGGTGGGAAAGCACAACAAAATAATATTTATAGTGGAATATTTATAACCGAATATTTAATTATATTGCTTCCTATTATGCTATATCTAGTAGTTAGAAAGTATGATTTAAAGAGTAATCTTAGACTTAATAAAATTACACTTAAGCAATGTTTTATTACTATTTTAATAATGATATTTTCATATCCAGTAGCAATATTTTTTAACTATATAGTAATTGTGATTATGAATATTATAGGTATGGAAATAGCTCCAAGTCCTTTACCAATTTCTAAAACAAGCTCCCAATTTATATTAGGATTTCTAATGTTTGCTCTTTCAGCAGGGATATGCGAAGAGGTAATGTTTAGAGGATTTATAATGAAGTCATATGAAAAATTAGGAAAATGGAAGGCTATAGTTATATCAGGAGTGTTATTTGGAGTATTTCATTTTAATATACAAAATCTTTTTGCTCCAATATTTTTAGGAATACTATTAGGATACATGGTGTACAAAACAAATTCTATATATACGTCAATAATTGGTCACACTATGAATAATAGTATAGCTTTGATACTAACTAAAATTGCTAGTTCTCCAGATATGCCTGCTCAAACTAATATTGATATTAATGGTACGTTTCTAATAATAGGATTATTAGTAATTGGAGCATTTGCATTAGTATCATTTTTAGTAGTATATTCACTTCTAGGAGCTTTGCCAGAAACTAAAAGAGTACTTGAAAATGTAGACTCTATAAATTCATTATCATCTTTTAAATACAATAGTATTGATAGTGATTATTTAGAAGGGAAAATAGAAAAGACGAATACAAGTGATAAATTATTGGCAGCAATACCTATTGTAATTACAATTTTAATCTATATAGGTAGTCATATACTGGTATATATGTATAAATAATATAATGAAAAAAGCACCTTTTAAGGTGCTTTTTTATATATAGCCTTTTTGGATTAAGAGACTCATTTTTGGGGGATAAAGTCTCTTAAAAATTTTAAGAATATATATTAAAGGGGTAGCGGGAAAGTAGTACTTTTTCAACGTTTACTAGTCTAACACTTTGATAAATATAAATCAAGGAAAAATATTTGAAGAAATGTTAACAATTACTAGATTGTATTAAAGAGTTTAAAATCTACAAATTTACATATATAAGTATATTATTTTTCTATATTGACATAATAGAAAAAAGGAGGGATTGATTATGGCAGAAATAAAAAGAAAAAGTAGAAAAGACAAAAGAAAAAAAGTATTAACACCAGATGATATAATGAAGTATGAGATAGCTAAAGAACTAGGATTAGCTGAAAAAATAGAAAAAATGGGATGGGGTGGACTTACAGCTAAGGAAACAGGAAGAATAGGTGGAATAATGACTGTAAGGAAAAAAGCAATGAAAAAACAAGAGGACAAAAAAGAATAAAATTTTTTAGTTTTAAAGAACTATGCTAATATAATAAGATATTTATTATTAAAGTTAATACAAAGATTTATTAAATATTAAAAAATAAAAACTATCAGATATAAAAAGTATAAAAATAAAGTGAAATATATGTATGGTTTCATTGTACTATAAGGTATAATCTAAAGAGCTTCTACTTAATAGGTAAGTTATAATGTTGTAAAAATACTAAGACTAGATGTTATTATTTTTCAAGGTATTTACTTTGCTCAAAATCACTAAAAAGGTTATAATTATAACTATAATGAAAACATTTTATGATAAGTATTCAGATATAGTTATGAAAGATAAGATAGAAAGATATAACCCAAACTGTAGAGATTTTAAAGAAAGAGGATTAACATGAAAACATACAAGGATTTTGCTTTTTTATATGATAGATTGATGGAAGATGTTGATTATAAGATGTGGTTTGAATATATAAAAAGTATATTCAAAAAATATAATAAAAAGCCTGATAAGATACTAGAGATGGCTTGTGGAACAGGAAATTTAACAAAGTATTTATGTGAAGAAATAAGAGATGTTACTTGTTTTGATTTATCAGACGAAATGTTAACTGTAGCTTATGATAAATTACAGTATTATAATAATGTGGATATATTAAAACAGAATATGATAGATTTTAATCTTAATAAAAAGGAATTTGAATCTATAATATGTTGTTGTGATAGTATAAATTATATAACAGATGAAAGTGAGTTATATAAGGTATTTGAAAACACTTATAAACATCTTACTAAAAATGGATTGTTTATATTTGATATAAATTCTTACTATAAGCTTAAATACATAATAGGAGAAAATACTTTTATAGAAGATACTGATGAAGTATTTTATACTTGGGAAAATGAGTTTATAGAGGAAGAAAGTCTTTGTTATTTTTATTTAACGTTTTTTATGAAGGAAAATGAAAAATACATAAGATTTGACGAAACACATATTGAAAAAGCTTACACTGAGAATCAACTGAAAAATATGTTGAAAAAAGTTGGGTTTAGTAAAGTTGATACATATGACGCATTTAATTTTTACAATGTAAGTGAAAAAAGTGAAAGAATCTTCTTCATAGCTTCAAAAAACAGCTAAATACTTATTGACAAGGATAAGAAGATATGATAACATGGTTCATAGAGTAGGTATAGATAATAATCTACTAATTTATTTGTATATGGAGGAATGTTTTAAGATGGTTAAAGGTAAAGTAAAATGGTTTAATGCGACAAAAGGATACGGATTTATTTCAGGAGAAAATGGAGAAGACGTATTCGTACATTACTCAGCTATTGAAAGTGATGGATACAAAACATTAGAAGAAGGACAAGAAGTTGAGTTTGATGTAGTAGAAGGACAAAAAGGACCTCAAGCTACAAACGTTACAAAACTATAATTTGGGATAATACTCTCGAAATTTAATCGAAGTTTATATATATATATAAAGTTTTTTTAAAAAAGAAAATTACCCTTTATAATAGTTTTGAATCAGTTTAATAACCCCGTTAATCGGGGTTTTAAATGTTTTTTGGTTAAAATATTTATTTTGATATAAAATAGATAATGATGATTCTTATTAGTTATATTATTTAGGGAGGGCAATCATGAAAGACTATATAATAAGAGCTATGGATAAAGATGGATATATCAGAGTATTTGTAGCTTCAACAACAAATTTAGTTGAAGAATCTAGGAAAATACACAATACTGCTCCTACGGCTACAGCTGCTTTAGGAAGAACTTTAACAGCTACAGCTATCATGGGAAGTATGCTAAAAAATGATAAAGATGTTGTATCAGTACAAATAAAGGGAAACTCTCTTATAAAGTCAATACTTGCAGTTGGAAACAGCAGAGGAGAAATTAAAGGATATATTTCAAATCCAAGTGTAGACTTGGCTCCAAAGAGAAAAGGTAAGCTAGACGTAGGTGGAGCAATAGGAAATGGGAAGATTGTAGTTATAAAGGATCTAGGGTTAAGAGAACCGTATATAGGACAATCAGATTTAGTTTCAGGAGAAATTGCAGAAGACTTAACTCATTATTTCGCCCATTCAGAACAACAGCCTTCAGCTGTAGCACTAGGAGTATTAGTAGATGTAGATTTAAGTGTAAAAGCTGCTGGTGGATATATAATACAAGTTCTACCAGATATAGAAGAGGAAGCTTTGAGTAAATTGGAGAAAAGGTTAAGCGAGGTAGAGCCAGTATCAACTCTTATAGATAAAGGTTATACTCCTGAAGATATTCTTAATTATGTATGCGAAGGATTCGACATGAAAATTACAGAAAAAAGAGATATACAATTAAAATGTGATTGTTCTTTAGAAAGAATCCAAGGAGCGCTTATAAGTATAGGAGAAGTTGAATTAGCAAAAATAATAGAAGAAGATGAAAAAGCAGAGGTAGTTTGTCACTTCTGTAATCATAAATATCAATTTAACAAACAAGAGCTTATAGATATACTAGAACAAGCTAAGAGCTAATTCAAATTAGCAAAGTCCTAAAAAAATAAATTTTTTAGGACTTTGTTTTATTGAGTTAAATTATAATTTTTTATAATATTTTCAAATAACTAACATATAATTAAAATAAATAAATTAAATGTTCATGAAAGTAAAAGTTAAAATAAATAATCTCTTATTACAAAATAAAAAAATATAAAAAATATGCTAAAATATGTTGACTTTATATTAGAATTATAGTATACTAAAATTCGTTGCTAGAGAAAAACTTGAGATGAAAAATAAGCCCAAATAGCTCAGTCGGTAGAGCAGGGGACTGAAAATCCCCGTGTCGGTGGTTCGATTCCGCCTTTGGGCACCATATATGCGGAAGTGGCTCAGTGGTAGAGCATCGCCTTGCCAAGGCGAGGGTCGCGAGTTCGAATCTCGTCTTCCGCTCCAATAAAAAAATATGGCGGCATAGCCAAGCGGTAAGGCAGAGGTCTGCAAAACCTTTATTCCCCAGTTCAAATCTGGGTGCCGCCTCCATTTAAAACCTTAAAGAGTAAGTGCCTTTAAGGTTTTTTTATTTGTTATTGATTTATCAATAACAAATAAATTGATAAAAGTGATATAGATCAATATATAAATATCAGTTCTTTGATTTTATTTATATCAATATAATAAGTCTATCCTATGATTAATAAGTCTAAAGTTTGCTTTTCAAACGAGTATGAAAAAGATATATAATCTATGGATATACATAAATTATTTTGAGCTATACTAGTCTAAAACACTAAAAGGAAGTGAATAAAGTGAAAAACTCATTTAAAGACATTATTACTGTCGGACTAGCATTATTTGCCATGTTTTTTGGTGCCGGAAATCTTATGTTTCCACCTTCCTTGGGATATATGGCAGGAAAATCTTGGGTTCCTGCTATGATCGGATTTATAATTACTGGTGCAGGTATGTCATTATTAGGAATTATAGCTACTTCAAAAGCAGGAGGATCTATTGAAAATGTAGGAAAAGAAGTAGGTGCAAAATTTAGTAGATTTTTTTCAGTATTAATAATGCTGTGTGTAGGACCTTTACTTGCAATTCCAAGAACAGGAGCTACTACTTTTGAAATGGGAGTATTACCATTTATGACATCACCAGGAAAAGAAGCTGCCATCATAACATCTATAGTATTTTTTGGACTTACTGTATATTTTACTATTACACCTTCAAAAGTTATAGATAGGGTAGGAAAAGTTCTTACACCTGTACTTATGATATCATTACTTATAATTATAGTTAAAGGAATAGTACTTCCTATTGGAAAACCTATTTCAACAAATATTAAACTGCCTTTTTCAGAAGGATTTGCAGCAGGATATCAAACAATGGATGCACTTGCATCTATGGTATTTGCAGGAATTATTATTGGATACTTTGTTCAAAAAGGATACAATGATACAAAAAGTCAGATATCTTTAACTATCAAGGCAGGAATTATATCTATGATGGGATTCATAATTATATATGGAGGTCTTACTTATCTTGGAGCTACTTCAAGTTCAGTCTTCAGTAGTGGTTCAGATCAAACTGTACTTACAATGAATATTGTTAAAAGTCTACTTGGAAATATAGGTCAAACATTGTTATCAATTACAGTATCTCTAGCATGTCTCACAACTTCAATAGGACTTACAGCAACATGTGGAGACTTTTTTAGTAGGATTTTAAATGGTAAAGTAGGATATAAGGCAATAATTATAATAATTTCAGTATATAGTGGCTTAATGTCAATAATTGGAGTAGATAATATAGTGAAAATATCTAATCCTATACTAAAATTGATTTACCCAATTGCAATTATTCTTATGATTCTTAATGTAGTGGATGAACATATAAAGAATAAGAATATCTATAAAGGTGCAGTATTAGGAGCTTTTTTAATAAGTTTATTTAATACTTTAGATTCTATAGGTATGAGTTTAAAACCAATAAACAATCTAATAGCTAAAATTCCATTTGCTTCATTAGGATTTGCATGGGTTATACCAGCAATTATAGGGGGATTAATAGCCAAGTTATTTACACATCAATACAATAAACAAGAATTAAATAGTAATTAATAATAAAAACTCCTTTGTACACTTACTTAATTTGTCAAAGGAGTTTTTATTATGACTAAAATCTTTTTCTTAAAGGAGATGATGGTATTCCAAGTTCGTCTCTATATTTAGCAACAGTTCTTCTAGATATGTTAATTTTTTTAGATTCTAATATATTAGATATTTCTTGATCACTAAAAGGCTTTTTACAGTCTTCATTTTGAATTATTTCTTTTATTAATGATTTTATGGTTGAAGAAGAAACATATCCATCCTTAATTTCAACTTTATTTGAAAAGAAAAATTTCAACTCAAAAATACCTTTAGGGGTCTGTATATACTTTCCATTAGTTGCTCTACTTACGGTGGATTGATGTACTCCTATATCATTTGCTACATCCTGCAATGTCAGAGGGTTTAATATATTTTTATTAAAAAAATCAATTTGAAACTTAAGAATAGAGCTAGATACCTTTTTTATAGTACATTTTCTTTGTTCTAAAATTTTTGACAGCCATAGTGCAGAATTAAGTTTATCTGTAAGAAAATTTATAGTATTTTTATCATTAGAATTATTTAATAACTGTTTATAAAAGTTACTTATTATTATATTAGGATGAGCAGTTTCATTAGATTGTACTATGTATTCGTTATTAATATGATGTAGAATGATATCGGGCTTTATGTATTTAACAGTATTACCACTTTGATTAAATTCTCTACCAGGTTTTGGTTCTAAAGACTTTATTAAATCACATGACTTTTGTACTTCGGCTATGTTAATATTTAACGATTTTGCTATCTTATTTAGTCTATTTTTACCTACATCTTCTAGATGTTTATTGATTATATGATAAACTGTTAAGTTATTTATTTTTTTCATATTAAGTTGTATAGTCAAACACTCTTTTAGGTCTCTTGCTCCAACACCATATGGATCAAATGTTTGTATTACTTTAAGAATACTTTCAACTTTTTTATGTGATTCATTTACTTGAGCAGAAATTTCTTCTACTGTATTATTTAAATATCCATTATCATCTAGACTTTCGATTATAAATTCACCAATTTTTTTATCTTTACCTTTTAAATTACATAAATTAAATTGAAACATTAAGTATTCTTTTAGAGTTTTTTCATAGTACATAAAATTTTGAAAGGAAGGCTTGTCATTGTTTCCTACACTATAAGACTTATAATATCCGCTGTTTATGTTATGATCTAAATACTTTTTCCAATCTATATTATATTCCTGTTTAGTATAAAGTGATCTATTTTCATCTGAGGCATAGTTATCGTTTATTTCAATTAAAGGATTTTTTTCCATTTCTTTTTGTAGATAATCGTACAGTTCTTGATTATTAAATTGTAGTATTCGTATTGCTTGCTTTAATCTTGGAGTTATTATTAGCTTTTGAGACTGTGATAAGTTTAAATCAAAGCTTTGTAACATTTAATCACTCCCAAATGATAAATATTATTTGTCAGTAATTGAAAAATTATAAATATTAATACAATTAAATTATAACATATAGTTATAATGAAAACGATATTTTAAATACGATTCTTATTTCCATAAAATAAAATTTAGTTTATAAGTGTATAAATACATATTTCCATATAATACAATTATTTGATATTATAAAAATAAGTATTCATAGTTTAAGAAATAAAGTAGATTAATAAGTTAAATAAGGATATTAAGGGGGTTTATGTTGAGGTATAGGGGAGTATTAAGTATTATATTAACTATTTTTATCTTGGTTAGTGAGTCTTATGCTTATGGATATAAAGAAACATTAAAGATAGCAGGTGATAATAACTATCCACCGTATGAGTTTGTAGATGAGAATGGAAACTATAAAGGATTTAATGTAGACGTAATGAATGCTATATCTATAGAGCTAGGAATAGATATAGAAATAATTCCTATGAATTGGAATGATGCTCTTATGTCTTTAAGAAGAGGAGAAGTTGATATAGTACAAGGAATGACAAAAAGCTTATACAGAAAAAGTATTTTTGAATTTTCAAATGAACTTGTTATTAACTCACAAGCAATATTCGTTAGAAAAGATACTAGCTTTGTAACTGAAGTTAAAGATTTATCAGGATTAAAAGTTGCATGTCAAAAAGGAGATGTATCTGATGAGCTGATACGAAATGTTTCAGATATTACTTTATTAGAGAAAGAAAATCAGGGATTAGCTATAGAAGCATTGTTAAATAATGAAGTTGATGCTTTTGTTGGAAATAGGCTTACAGGATTATACTATCTTCAGAAAACCAAGAGGATAGAAGATGTAAAAATTGTAGGAGAGCCTATGCATACAATACAGTATTGTTCTGCAACTAAAAAAGGGGACAAAGAAACATTAGCAATTTTAAATGAAGGTATAAAGAGAATAAAGAAAAATGGTACATATGATAAAATATATAAAAAATGGTTTGGAGAAAGTTTTTCAGATACAAATGAAAAATGGAAACAGCTATTTTATATAGCTCAAATAATGATTATTATTACATTGGGATTTACATTATCTGTATACTACTGGAATAAAAGATTAAAGAAAGAAGTAGAAAAGCAAACGAGAGAAATAAAAGAAAAACAAAAAGAAATAGATCAAAATGATAGACTAAAAGGGAAGATAATAGAGAGTATTATAAGTGGGATAATTGCATTTGACTCTACAGGAAAAATTATAAACTTTAATAGCTTTGCTAAAAATCTGTTAGAAGTAGATATACAGGAAGGTATGACTTGGCATGATATTGATATATATGAAAGAATAAAAGTTGAAGAAATAAAAAGAGTATTATCTAACGAGACATTGAAAAAAAGTATACAATGGAAACTAAGAAATGGGGAAATAAAGTATATAGATTGTAGTATTATTCCAATAAAGGGTCCTGAGTGTGTTGAAGGTGTAATAATGTATTTTTATGATTACACAAAAGAAAAAAATTTGAATGAAATGATTATTCACCATGACAAGATGCAGGCACTTGGAAAACTATCAGCAGGAGTAGCACATGAATTGAGAAATCCTCTAACATCAGTAAAAGCATTTATAGACATGATTCCAGAAAAAATTGATAATATTAATTTTAGAGAACAACTTATGCGGATAGTACCACAAGAATTAAATAGATTAAATAATCTTGTTAGTGTTTTATTAGACTATTCAAGACCTAAAGAATCAAATCCTCAAGAAGTTTACTTTGATGAATTAATTAAGGATGTTTTACTACTTCTTAATCCACATTTTAAGAAAAAAGAAATAAAGATAACTCAAAAATTCAATAATTTAATATTTTGGGCAGATGTGTCTCAAACAAAACAGATAATACTTAACATAATAGTAAATAGTATTGATGCAATAGTTAAAAAAGGAAGAATTGATATAACAGGTCATATTGAAGATGATAAGGCTGTAATAAGAATATGGGATAATGGATGTGGTATAAATAAGTCAAATATAAATAAAGTATTTGATCCATTTTACACTTCTAAAAAAGATGGATATGGAATAGGACTATCTATAACTCATCAACTTGTACAAGAAAACAAAGGTGAAATATCTATAAAGAGTGTAAAGGGAGAGGGAACGCTTGTTACTATTCGATTTCCAATATATCCAGATTAATTAATGATCAAAGGGGTGGATATTGTATGAATAACATTCTTATTATAGATGATGAACCAGCAATTCTTACTGCTTTACAGTTTGGATTAGAGGATAGCTTTAATGTATACTGCACTTTAAATGTACCAGAAGGTATAGACATGATAAATGCTAAAAATATAGATTTAGTTCTCTTAGATCAATATCTAGGTGAATATCATGGATTAGAGGTACTTCAGACTATTAAGAAGAAAAATCCAGAGGTTTTGGTTATTGCTATGACTGCATATGGAAGTATCGAATCTTCAATTGAGGCTATTCAAAATGGTGCATATTATTACATAACTAAGCCATTAGACATAACCGGACTTAAGCTTCTCATTAATAAAGCTCTTGATTATAAGAATCTTACTAATAAAGTAGCAAATTTAACTAAAAAAATAAGTGAAAACTCTAATAAGTATAATATAGTTTCATCTAGTAAATCTATGAACGAGGTATTTAAAATAATAGATAGAATAAAAGATTTAGATATAAATGTTTTAATAACAGGGGAAAGTGGAACTGGAAAAGAGCTAATAGCTAAGGCGATACATGATCTTAGTAAGAGATCATCAGAGCCATTAGAGATTATAAATTGTGCTGCTATACCTCATAGTTTACTAGAAAGTGAGCTATTTGGTTATGAAAAAGGAGCTTTTACAGGTGCAAATCAAAGATATAAAGGAAAGTTTGAACTAGCAGATAAGGGAACGTTGGTTTTAGATGAAATAGGAGAAATGGATGTTTTTTTACAAGCTAAGCTTTTAAGAGTTATACAAGAAAAAAGGATTACTCCACTGGGAAGTGAAAAATCTATACCGGTTAATTTTAGACTTGTGGCTTCTACAAATAAGAATTTATTAGAGGAAGTTAAAAAAGGAACATTTAGAGAAGATTTATTTTTTAGATTAAATGTAATATCTATAGAGATGCCTCCACTTAGAAAGAGAAAAGAAGATATACCTTCTCTTGCAAAATTTTTTATGAATAAATACAGTTCCATGTTTAATAAAATGGTTTCTGGAATATCTTCAAGTGCAGTAGGAATTTTAGAAAAGTATGATTACCCAGGTAATGTAAGAGAACTTGAAAATATTATTGAAAGAGCCGTAGCATTAACTTCGGATAATATAATAAATGTAAAGGATCTTCCTAGAGAGATAATAGAGGGTGTTGAAATTAGTACAACCTCTGAATGGATTCCTATATATATAGGGGAGTCACTAGCAGAGGCAGAGAAAAAACTAATATTAGCTACATATAGATATTGTAATGAAAATAAAAGAAAAACAGCAAAGATACTGGGAATTAGTGAAAGACATATTCATACAAAATTAAAAAATTATTTAGAAGAAGAGAAAATATGAAATAATTTCAGTATATGAAATTATTTCATATTTTTGGTAAAAGAGATTCAAATATTTGAATCTCTTTTTTTATTAAATAATTAAATTTAAAATATTTTAAACATGTATTTACCAATGTTTTAGATTGATATAAAAAAATATTATTTTAAATTTAAAAGGTTGGCACAGTTTTTGTATATATATTAATGCAAACATATATTATGTTTTTTAAATTATTCATGAAGGAGTGAGATTTTAAGAATTAGAAAAATCATTAAAAAAATAATAACCGTTTAAAAATTTTAGGGGGGTCTATTATGAAGAAAAAGAGGTTGTTATCAGGGCTATTAATTGGTTTGATGGCGTTTTCGCTAGTAGGGTGTGGAGTATCAGGGGATGACATATCACAAATAGTTATAGGAAGTGCTAATCCTATGACTGGAGATTCTGCTCAATTTGGGGATATGAAAGTAAAGGCAATTCAACTTGCTATAGATGAGGTTAATGAAAAAGGGGGAATAGATGGAAAAAAAGTTAAATTAGAAATAGGTGATGATACTGGAAATCCAAAAGAAGCACCAAATGTTGCTCAAAAATTTGCCTCTAATGACGAACTATTAGCGGTTATAGGTCACTGGAATAGTTCTTGTACCTTAGCTGCAAGAGGAATATATGATTCTTCAGGAATACCTGTTATAACTGACTCAGTAAATAAAGCTGTTACAGATGGAACTACTCCTTATGTATTCCGTGTATCTTTAACAGATACAGATCAAGCAAATAAACTTGCTGAATACGCTTATAAAAAATTAGGCAAAAAAAATGCAGCTATTTTATTTACAGCTAATGATTTTGGAACTGGTTTAAAAAATGATTTTACTAAAAAATTTGAATCTCTAGGTGGAAATATAGTAGGAACTGAAACATATTTTGAAGGACAATCTAAAGACTTTAGTCCACAGCTTACAAAAATAAAAGGAAAAAATCCAGACTTATTATTTATAGCAGGATATTATGTTGAGACTGCATTAATTGCACAACAATCAAAAGAGTTAGGGCTAGATGTTGATATGCTTGGAACAGAAGGGATAAGTTCTGAAGAGCTTGTAAAATTAGGTGGAGATGCAGTAGAAGGAATAAAATTTACTGGCTTTTTCCATCCAGAAGTAGAATTCCCAGGGACAAAAGAATTTGTTAAGGCATTTAGAGAGAAATATAATAAAGATCCTGATACTTATGGGGCATTAGCATACGATTCAGCTAAACTTATTCTCGAAGGCTTAAAGAAAAACGGAGTATCAAGAGATGGTATTAAAAAATATTTAGAAGAAGTTAAAGATTTTCCAGGAGTTGCAGGACCAGTGTCATTTAAGAATAATGCAGCATCAAGAAACATAATTATCCTTACTGTTAAAGATGGAAAAATCGTTCCGGCAGATATTCAACCAGATAAATAATATTTAAAGATGGTGGAAACTTTCCACCATCTTGTATAAATATATAAACTTTAGATATCTAAAATCCAGAAAGAAGGTGAAGAAGCATGTTTTTAGAACATTTTAGTAATGGAATTGCTCTTGGAAGTATATATGCATTAACAGCTATAGGATTTACTATGGTATATGGAATTATAAGGCTTATAAACTTTGCACATGGAGATATATACATGGTGGGAGCTTTTATTGCACTCTTGGGAATTACTGCATTGAACTTACCTATAGTACCAGCTTTCTTACTTGGAATGGCAGGGGCTTCAATAGTTGGTATATTAATAGCAAAGTTTGCTTATAGTCCAGTATTTAAAGCACCAAGAATAAACTTGTTTCTTTCAGCCATAGGAATGGCTCTTTTCTTAGAAAACTTTGCAATGTTAGTATGGGGACCTGAAACTCAGTCTTTTCCTAATGTAATAAAGAATACTGTTTATGTATTTGGTGGATTAAGAGTTTCAAAGTTACAGTTGATTATTTTAGGAACTACAATAGTTTTAGTTTTAATCTTAACTTATATTGTTCAATATACAAAAATGGGAAAAGCAATGAGATGTGTATCTCAAGATATGGATGCATCAAGATTAATGGGAATTAATACAAATAGGATAGTATATTTTACATTTGCTTTAGGATCATCTTTAGGTGCAGCAGCAGGGGTATTAGTAGGAATGTATTATAAGGCAGTGTTTCCTATGATGGGATTTGTACCAGGACTTAAAGCATTTATTGCGGCAGTTATTGGAGGAATAGGAAGTATACCTGGTGCTATGTTAGGCGGTATTATAATGGGAGTATCAGAAAGTTTAGGAGCAGCATATATTTCATCAGGATATAGAGACGCAATAGCTTTTATAATTTTAATAATAATTCTATTATTTAAACCAGCAGGAATACTAGGAAAATCAGTTAGAGAAAAAGTATAAAGGGGTGAGATAGCATGGGCAACTTTTTGACAGTACTGAAAAATTTAGCCATATATACAATAATACTTTATATAGCTATAAAAGTTATGTCAAAGGTATTCGACTTTATAACAAGGTACTTTTCAAAAGCAGATAAGAAAACAAAGATCATATTAATAACAGGAATTTTAGCTTTAGTGCTAGTTTGGCCAATAATATTTTCTGGTCAGCCATACGTTCTTAGAACTAGTATTATAGCGCTTATATATATAGCTCTTGCACTGAGTCTTAACATAATATTAGGGTTTGCAGGACAGCTTTCAATGGGGCATTCTGCATTCTATGCTATAGGAGCATATACTACAGCTCTACTTACTGTTAATTTCAAAGTTTCTTTTTGGATTGCATTAATTGCAAGTGCTTTGATATCAGGAATATTTGGCTTATTACTAGGGATACCTACATTAAGATTAAAAGGAGATTATCTAGCAATTACTACAATAGGATTTGGAGAGATACTACGTCTAGTTTTAATAAACTGGACAGA
Organism: Gottschalkia purinilytica; assembly: GCF_001190785.1. NCBI lineage: Bacteria > Bacillati > Bacillota > Tissierellia > Tissierellales > Gottschalkiaceae > Gottschalkia > Gottschalkia purinilytica. Next base: position 27,564 of record NZ_LGSS01000016.1, read on the forward strand.
TGTTACGAAAGGACCTGCTGGAATTCCAGGAATTCCATCACCATCTATATTTGGTATGACAATAAGAAGTAACATAGGATATTTTTATCTAATACTTATCTTAGGTATTTTTACAATATTTATATCTTTAAGACTTTTAAATTCAAGACTTGGAAGAGGTCTTATAGCAATTAAAGACGACGAAATAGCAGCAGAAGCTATGGGAATCAATCCCATATATTTAAAGATACTTGCATTTGTACTAGGTTCAGCTATCGCAGGTATTGCAGGTGGATTTTTCGCTTCATTTATACACTATGTTAACCCAGATAACTTCACATATATGGAATCAGTAGTTATATTAACTATGGTTGTGCTTGGTGGTGTTGGAAGCATACCAGGAGTTATTATTGGTGCGACAGTTCTTGCAGTATTACCAGAAGCATTAAGAGATATAGCAACTTATCGTTATGCTATTTATGGAATACTGTTAGTTATGATGATGATTATAAGACCACAAGGTATGATTAGCATGGATAGCTTAAAAGGAGGTGGCAATAAAAATGAGAATAATGGAAGCAAAAGGCGTTACAAAGTCATTCGGGGGCTTAACAGCAGTAAATAACGTAGACTTTCATATAGATGAAGGAGAAATAGTAAGTTTAATTGGGCCTAATGGTGCTGGAAAAACAACATTTTTTAATCTTATTACAGGAATATATGAACCTACTTCAGGTACTGTTAATTTTTTAGGAGAGGAGCTTAAAAAATCAAAACCATATGAAATAACTAAATTAGGAATAGGTAGAACCTTTCAAAATATAAGATTATTTAGTAGTATGACAGTATTAGAAAATGTAATGGTAGGGCAATATTGTAGAACTTCTACTAACTTATTTGGAGCTATAATAAAAACTCCTAAAGTTAAAGAAGAAGAAAAAAGAGTGAGGGAAAAAGCTTTACAAATATTAGATTTTCTTGATTTAACTGATGTTAAGGATGAAATAGCAGTAAGTCTTTCATATGGACGTCAAAGAAAAGTGGAAATTGCAAGAGCTATTGCTACTGATCCAAAATTCATATTGCTAGATGAACCAGCAGCAGGTATGAATACAGGGGAAAAAGTTGAAATGACTAATTTAATAAAGAAAATACGAGGAAAGGGATATACTATACTCGTGATAGAACATGATATGAAGCTAGTAATGGGAATATCAGATAGGATAGTTGTATTAGATTATGGAAACAAAATAGCAGAAGGAGTACCACAAGAAATACAAAAAAATGAAAAGGTTATTGCTGCTTATCTTGGCAAGGGAGGTGCTTCATAATTATGTTAAAAGTAGATGACTTGAACGTATATTATGGAGGAATTCATGCATTAAGAGGGGTTACATTTGAAATAGATCAAGGTCAAATAGTAACTCTCGTAGGCAGTAATGGTGCAGGTAAAACTACCACATTACGAGCCATATCAAGTTTAGTTAAAACTAAAGGAAGTGTTAAATATAACGGGGAAGAAATAACTGGACTATCTTCAGAAAAAATAGTTGAGAAAGGTATAATACATGTTCCAGAAGGAAGACGTATATTTACAGCTTTAACAGTAGAAGAAAATTTACTAATGGGTGCTTACTTAAGAAATGATAAAGATGGAATAAATAAAGATTTAGAATTTGTTTATAAACTTTTCCCTAGATTGAAAGAGAGAGTGAAACAATTAGGAGGAACTTTAAGTGGTGGAGAGCAACAAATGCTTGCCATAGGAAGAGCAATAATGTCAGCTCCTAAACTTTTAATGCTAGATGAACCTTCAATGGGATTGGCTCCTATAGTAATAGATGAAATATTTGAAGCTATAAAAGAATTAAATAAGAGTAATGGACTTACAGTTCTTTTAGTTGAACAAAATGCTAATATAGCACTACAACTTGCAGATATAGGATATGTAATTGAAACTGGAGAAATAGCTTTTACAGGAGATGCTAAGGATCTTCTCTATGATGATAGAGTTCGTAAAGCCTATTTAGGAGAAGACTAAAAAGATAAAGTATAATATAATAACTTTTTAATTCAAAAATATGGAATTATTAATTAATTAGTTATAATTACCCTCAGACTTTATTATAAGTTTTGAGGGTTTTATTTTATTAATTTTTGATATTATATATGTTAAGGTTTTACAATTTTAAATAAAAGGAGTTATTTTATATTACTATAAGTGGTATAATCATATAAATTATTTCTTTTAAAAAAATCTTTAAATCATTTAAGATATATTTAAAGTAGATGACTTTTTATTATTAATTTAAAAGATTACATTTTGATTTATTTAAGAATAACAGGAGATAAATATGATGAATAATCCTTTTGTATTAGAAGAAAAAGGTAATATAGCGATAATTGATGGAAGAGCTTCCAGTAGTATAGTAAATAATCTTAAAAAAAGAAATCTAGAAGTTATTTTAACTTGTAAATGTGAAGAATTATATGATTCTATATCATATCATCCTGATATAGTGATACATCCCATAAACTATAATACATTAATGATTGCACCTAATGTATTTGAATACTATGAAGACATATTTTCATATAAAGGATTTAAGCTGATAAAAGGAGAGAAAAAACTGCTTAGAAACTATCCTGATAATATTGCATATAATGTAGCAAGAGTTTCTAAATATGCCATACATAATATAAGGTATACAGATGAAAAACTTAAGTTTTATTTAGAAAAAGAAGGTATAAGCTTTATAAATGTAAAACAAGGATATTCAAAATGTTCTACAGCCATAATAAATAATAATGCTATTATTACATCTGATGTTTCAATATATAAAGAGTCAAAAAAATATAATATAGATGTGTGCTTAATAAAACAAGGGTTTATAGAACTTCCTGGATTAAATTATGGATTTATAGGTGGAGCAACAGGAATGTTATCACAATATGAGGTGTTATTTACAGGAAATTATGAAGAGCATGAAAGTAAAAAAGCTATAGATAATTTTTTGAAAAAATATAGATTAAAACCAATTTTTTTAAGTGAAGATAAAATAATAGATGTAGGCTCAATTATTACTTTAAAATACAATTAATGTCTATTGTATTAACGAATATAGGAACTCATACAACATATACTACTATTACCTAAAAGAAAGGAGTGACATAAGTGGATTTGCTTTGTATTGAAACAAAATGCGATATATATAATATTGAAAAAATATTAAATGAAAATTTAGATTTTCTCAAGGAGAAAATTGATATAGATAGAAAAATTGATAAAATTGATGACACATTTTTTATAAAATATAAACTATCTGAGAGTGATAAAAAAAATGAAAAATACTTAAAGGTAGTATTTAGAGATTATATATCAAATGCTATATGTGATATTATATTTAAAATATATCAAGATAAAATAATAGATAGACAAATTTTTAGTTCTTTTTCTTATCTTGATAAAGAAGAAAAAGAAAAAGTTAAACATAAAACTACTGAGTACTTAAGAAAAAATGAATATCTTAACTTGGAAGGAATTATATTAAAGGTAAATAAAAGAACTAAAATTCTCAAAGAAATTTTGGAATATTTAGAGAATAATGATACTCTAAATATAGATGGATTTGTTAACTTTAGACTTAAATTCTATATAGATACTATAAAAGATGCTTTAGAAAAAAATGTGGAAGATTTTTTTATAGAAAAAGAATATAGAGAATTTATTAAGATACTTCAATACTTTGTAGAAATACAAGAGCCTAAATTAGATGAACTTAATATTATTTTTAGAGATGAAAAATATGAACTTATAGATAATAGAAATAGGCTCATAAATGATGAATTTATGCAGGAAATAGCAAATGAGTTATATGATATAGATATTAACTATGACGACTTATTAATAAGCTCACTTATAACTATAGCGCCTAAAAAGATAAAGATTCACTTAGAAGATGATATAGAGAGTGATATAATAAATATTATAAAAAATGTTTTTATAGACAAAGTTACCATATGTGATGGATGTGAACTTTGTGGATTTAGCGTTTTAATGGAAAGCAGTATAAATAAGGAAAAATAGTAAAATATAAATTCCAAAGGTTTCTTTGGAATTTTTCTATTTACAAGTTAAATTCAAAGTATGCTATAATAATTTAGCAACTATGAAATAACGGGAGGAATAATAAAATGAATGATGTTCTAAGAGTTTTATTACTTTCTATTATAGGAGCTATAATAGGATGGACTACAAATATTGTAGCAATTAAACTGATTTTTAGACCACTTAATCCTATAAATATATTTGGATATAAATTTCAAGGTGTTATACCTAAAAGAAAAACTGAAATAGCTAAGAGTATAGGGGATATAATAGAAGATGAACTATTGTCTATAGATGAAATTGTTGATAAGGCTTTAGAAGAAGGTAACATTACTCCTATAAAAGAAAAGCTAAAATTAAAAATAAATAAAATAGTTGAACAAAAGCTTCCTTCAATAATTCCAAATACTTTTAAAATTAAGATATATAGCTATGTTGATGATTTAGTAGAAAAAGAAGGAGAACGAATAATTGTTGACTTCATTGAAAATATAGTAAATAGCCCTAATCAAAAAATAAGTATTTCTAAAATAGTGGAAGATAAGATAAATGACTTTGAGTTACAAAAAATAGAAAAGATTATTTTATCAATCTCTAGTAGAGAACTTAAACATATTGAGGTTCTAGGTGGAGTTCTAGGTTTTATTATAGGAATAGTTCAAGGTATTATAGTAATATTAATATAAAAGCATGTTCACTACTAAAGTGTACATGCTTTTTTATATTAGTTTAAAATATTAACTTATATTTGCCATTTTATCAATGTTATTAAATTCTTCTATAAGTGTATCTAATTCTTCGCCAGTAAGAACTTCATTTTGAATGAGATAGTTAGCTACATATGCAATTAAATCTTTATTTTCTTGTATTATTTTTAGTGTTTCTTTATAACATGCGTTTATTATTTTTTTTACTTCACAATCTATTTTTTCAAAAGAGTATTTAATAAATTGATTTTGTATGGCTACATTACCAAGTGAACTCATACCGTAACTACATACCATGTCTAAAGCTATCTCAGTAGCTTTTAAAAGATCATCTTTGGCTCCAGTAGTTACCTCATTAAAAATTACTTGCTCTGAAGCTCTACCACCTAGTAAAACTTTTATTCTATTACAAAGTTCTTTTTCGGTTAAAAGATATCTTTCTTCATCTGGAAGCTTTATAACATAGCCTAAAGCTTGACCTCTTGGTATAATAGATATCTTTTGAATCATGTCAACATTTAATAATTTTCCAACCAACGCATGACCAGCTTCATGATATGCAACTATATTTTTTTCTTTATCTAATACGGAAGGATTTTTAACTTCTAATCCAGCTACTACTCTTTCTATAGCTGAATTAAATTCATCTATTCCAATAAGTTTCTTTTTATTTCTAACGGCAATTATAGCGGCTTCATTTGCTATATTTGCAAGTTGAGCTCCTGAAAAACCATGCGTTTTTTTTGCTAAGTCATTGATGTTAACACTTGAGTCAACAGGTTTATTCTTAGTATGAACACTAAGAATTTCTGTTCTAGATTTTATATTAGGATTACCAACATAAATATGTCTATCAAATCTTCCAGGTCTCAAGAGAGCTTCATCTAATAGATCTAATCTATTAGTTGCTCCTATTACTATTATAGTGCTACTTTTATGGAATCCGTCCATTTCTACCAAAAGCTGATTAAGAGTTTGATCTTTCTCGTTGTTACTATCAGAGTTTCTTTTTGATCCTATTGCGTCTATTTCATCGATGAAGATTATTGTCGGGGATTCTTTTTTTGCTCTTTCAAATAAACTTCTTACTCTTTTAGCACCAACACCAACATATTTTTCTACAAATTCGGAACCACTTGAATAGAGAAAAGTGGAGTTTGTTTCACCTGCTACGGCTTTTGCTAAAAGAGTTTTTCCTGTTCCAGGTGGTCCATGAAATAGTATCCCATTTGGAACCTTAGCACCCATTTTAACATACTTTTCAGAGTTATTAATAAAGTCAATTATCTCTTGTAACTCGTCTTTTACTTCGTGTAAACCAGCTACGTCTTTAAAAGAAATATCTGATTTATCTTTTTCATTTAAAGTTTCAGTTGTTTTTTTTCTTTCGCTGTTAATAGAAGCTGGAGCTAGAGATAATCTTGAATCTAATTTCAAATAATATATGAATAAACCCAAGGTAATAGCCCAAACTATAGTTCTGTCAAAAGAGTTAAAGTTATAGACATTTGTCTCGGCAAAATAAGTGTTATAAAATACAAAAGAAGAAAATATTGTACTGAATATAACTAAAACTAATATTATATTTTTTTTCAAGACACTAAACACCTTCTTTGTTCATAAATTTTCTATATTGAGATTAAGTTTATTATTATTTTAACCAATGAAAAAGTTAATATAAGAGTAAGAATTTACAATGTCAAGGAAAATTTTTCTATACTTATACAGAAATTAGTCAAAATATAATTATAACTGGCTAATTTCCAACATTAGTCTTGATTTGAATAATAACTTCCAAAAAATTAACTAAAAATCTTTTTTGATTTTTAGTTAATTTATAGGTTGTTCACTAATTCATAATATTAATTAACTTATATATAAGGAACACTTATTTGTAAAAATACTTAATGAAAAGCAAATATTGTGAAGTTTCAGCTGTTCAATACTTATTATCTTATTAACTTAATAAAAATTTGTGAAAGAATAGATATATTTAATTAGATAACTAACAATTACAATATTCTTTATACTATAATTTAAAGACAAGTATTATACAGTATTTAGTTCTATTCAATTTAAGAGCATAGTACAAATTTTTTATAATACAAAAAAATAATATACAAAAGTATACATTAATACGATGTTTTAATATAAAATTAATTGTATATATTAATTTTGAAAGTTTAGAACGTAAAGGAGGAAACTCTATGAATATTGATAAAATAATAGATGAATATAAGGAAGAAATAATAAAATCAACTCAGTACATAATACAAATACCAAGTGTGGAAGAGAAACCTGAAAAAGGAAAGCCATTTGGAGATAAAGTAGATAAAGCTTTAAAATACGCTTTGAATCTATGTGAAGGATTTGGGTTTAAAGTGGAAAACTTTGATGGATATGCAGGACATGCAGAAATAGGAAATGGAGAGGAAACTGTAGGGATACTTGTTCATTTAGATGTTGTTCCAGAAGGTGATGGGTGGACATATCCTCCATATGGAGGGGAAATATACGATGGAAAAATATATGGAAGAGGAGCTATTGATGATAAAGGACCAGCAATATCTATAATATATGCAATGAAAGCCATAAAAGAGTTAGAGATTCCAATAAATAAAAAAATAAGAGTAATATTTGGGACAAATGAGGAAACAAGATGGGAAGATATGGATTACTATTTTAAAAAGAATAAGGCTCCAAATATAGGATTCACTCCAGACGCAGACTTTCCTGCTATATATGGAGAAATGGGAATATTAGATTTTGAGATTATAAAAAATATAGAGAATAAAGAATATGAAAATATAAATATAGAGAAGTTACAGGGTGGAAATAGACCTAATATGGTTCCAGATAATTGTGAAGCTGTTCTAAAAGTTAAGGAGAATTACAAAGAATCTTTAATTAATAAATTAAATAAATATATAAAGAATAGTAACTCTAAATTTGAATTAGTAGATGATAAAAATGTTATAACTATAAAATCAAGAGGAATTTCTGCACATGGAAGTACACCTCAATCTGGTAAAAATGCTATTTCACAGCTAATGGTCCTATTAGATCAAATTGTGAATGAGGATAATGATATTTGTAAATTTATAAAATTCTATAAAGAAAAAATAGGTATAAACTATAATGGAGAAAATATTGGATGTGGTTTTGAGGATGATTTATCAGGAAAACTTGTGTTTAATGTTGGAACAATTGAATATAGAGAAGACAAAGTAATAACTACGGTAAATGTAAGATATCCAATAACATATAATGTTGATGATGTATACAATGGTATTAAAAAGGAATTAGAAAGTATAGATGCTAAAATAATAGAAAAAGGCCATATGAGACCAATATACATATCCAAAGACCATGAGCTAATACAAAAGTTAATGAAAGTATATAGAGATGAAACTGGAGATGTTGAAACAGAGCCTATAACAATTGGTGGTGGAACATATGCAAGAGCTATGGATAATGCAGTTGCATTTGGACCATTATTTCCAGGGCAAAAGGAATTAGCTCATCAAAAAGATGAATATATTGAAATAGAGCATTTAATAAAAATTACTAAAATCTATACTAAGGCATTATATGAATTAACAAGGTAAAAGAATGTAGTAAAATAATATTATAAAAAATTAAGTGATAAATATGTTGACAAAACACTAACACTTAAATATAATGTATAGATGAGAACTTTAGAATTGGTTCGATTACATTGTTTATACAACAAAGTAGAAGTTATCCGCTTCTCACCTTATGGTAATAGGGCTTATAAGGTTAATATTATTGTATTGAATAGCTGATATGGTTATTAAGTTCGTATGGCTATGCCTTATTATATTGTACAATGAAGCGGATAGTATTTTATACTATTCGCTTTTTAAATTGTAATGATATATAAAAATATCCAGGAGGTGTCTTATTATTAAAGAACTTCAAATTAACGAAGAGATTAGAGACAAAGAGGTAAGGCTAATTGATGCTGATGGAGAACAATTAGGAATAGTGCCAGGAAGAAAAGCTCAGGAATTAGCTGAAGAGAAGAGACTAGACTTAGTTAAAATAGCTCCTAATGCAAAACCACCAGTTTGCAAAATAATGGACTATGGAAAATATAAATATGAATTAACTAAAAAAGAAAAAGAAGCTAAGAAGAAACAAAAAGTTATAAATGTTAAAGAAATAAGACTAACACCTAGTATAGAGGAAAACGACATAAAAGTTAAAGCTAAAAGAGCTATAGATTTCTTAAAAAATGGTGACAAAGTTAAAGTTACTGTTAGATTTAGAGGAAGAGAACTTGGACACGCAGAAGTTGGAAAACAAGTCCTTGGAAAATTCGCAAACCTGACTTCAGAATATGGAGTTATTGATAAACAACCAAAATTAGAAGGAAGAAATATGGTTATGTTTTTAAATCCAAAAAACTCATAACCGGGAGGGAGGAACTATCATGCCAAAAATGAAAACTCACAGAGGAGCAGCAAAAAGATTTAAAAAGACTGGTACAGGAAAGTTAAAAAGATATAAAGCTTACAAAAGTCACTTAACAGGGAAAAAATCAGCTAAAAGAGTTAGAAACTTAAGAAAAGCAAGCTTAGTAAGCAGTGGAGATGAAAAGAGAATTAGTACACTATTACCATACTAGTATACAGATAGAGGAGGAAGATTGTAATGGCAAGAGTTAAAAAATCTTTAAATGCAAGAAAAAAACATAGAAAAGTATTGAAGCTTGCTAAAGGTTACTATGGAGCAAAAAGTAAATTATATAGACCAGCTAATCAAGCTGTAATGAAATCATTAAATTATGCATATGTTGGAAGAAAGTTAAGAAAAAGAGATTTCAGAAGACTATGGATAACAAGAATCAATGCAGCAGCTAGATTAAATGGTATGTCATATAGTACATTCATAAATGGACTTAAAAAAGCTAATATAGAAATAAACAGAAAAATGTTAGCAGAAATGGGTATACATGATCCACAAGGATTTGCTAAATTAGTAGAAATTTCAAAAAACGCGTAAAATAAAAGTTCCTGTTAAGGAACTTTTATTTTTATGTATAAAAAACATTATATGTTATAAAAATGATTGATATAGGTATTTTTTAAAGCTTTTTGCCAGAAGAATAAAGTAGTATAATATATAGATAAAAATTCAATATAATATCTAAAATATAGGAGATGGTAATCATACTTATGAAAGAGAAGATTCGTCGACTAATGTTAAAGCCTGCAAGAGTTCTAGTATTAGGGATTGCAGGTATCATATTAATTGGAGCTTTTTTACTTAATTTACCCATGGCTTCAAATGATGGACAGAGTATAGGCTTTATAAATTCTTTATTTACAGCTACATCCGCTGTAAGTGTAACTGGACTTGTAGTAGTTAATACTGCTGAACATTGGACTTTATTTGGAAAAGTAGTTATAATACTACTCATTCAAGCTGGTGGACTAGGATTTATGACATTAGCTACTTTAATTGCATTTGCTTTAGGAAAGAGAATATCACTTAAAGAAAGACTTATAATGCAAGAACAGCTAAATCAGTTTTCATTATCTGGTATAGTCAAATTAACTAGATATGTTATTATCTCTACTCTTATTATTGAAGGAATTGGAGCTTTATTATTATCTACAAGGTTTATACCTATATACGGACTTAAAAAAGGCATATGGTTTTCAATATTTCATGCTATATCTGCTTTTTGTAATGCTGGATTTGATATTATAGGAAATAGTATAGTACCCTTTGTAGGAGACCCTATTATAAACCTTACTATTTGTGGACTTATAATATTAGGAGGACTTGGATATACTGTATACATTGATTTAACAAGAAATAGAAGCATAAAGAAATCTACGCTTCATACTAAAGTGGTTTTATTAATAACAACATTATTAATCGTAATTCCATTTTTATTTATTTTTATAGTTGAATATAATAATCCGAAGACTTTACAAAGTTTATCTGATGGTGAAAAGGTTCTAGCATCATTCTTTCAAGCGGTTGTACCTAGAACAGCAGGATTTAACAGTATAGATGTTAGTGGAATGACAAGTGCTTCTATATTTTTAGTTATAATTATGATGTTTATAGGTGGATCTCCAAGCTCTACGGCTGGAGGAATTAAAACAACAACATTTGGAGTCATAATTTTAAGTGTAATTTCTGTACTTAAAGGAAATCAGGATGTAGAAGTATATAAAAAAAGAATACCGAATACACTTATATTTAGAGCTTTAGCTGTTATGAGTGTAGGATTACTTTTGGTAGTATCTGTTACAATGGCATTGACTTTAACTGAAAATAAACCTTTTTTAGATTTGTTATATGAAGTTACTTCAGCTTTTGCTACAGTTGGACTTACAAGAGGAGTAACTCCTGATCTTTCATTGATAGGAAAAATACTAATAATACTGACTATGTTTACTGGTAAAGTAGGGCCACTTACATTGGCTTTTGCACTTGCAAGCAGACAAAAAGAGTGTAAAGGTAAATATAGATATCCAGAAGGAAAAATTATGATAGGGTAGGAAGGTGAGTTTGTTGAAAGAGTTTGTTGTTATAGGCTGTGGTAGATTTGGAGAGAGTGTAGCTAAAAACTTGTATAAACAAGGCTATGATGTTATGGCTATTGATAAGGATGAAGAAATAATAAAGGAAATATCTGAGTTTGTAACACATGCTGTTCAAGCAGATGCTATTGACGAAAATACATTAAAATCAATAGGAATAAGAAACTTTGATGTTGCAATTGTAAGTATAGGATCTGATGTTCAAGCTTCTATAATGGCTACACTAATAGTTAAAGAACTTGGTGTTAAAACTGTAGTAGCCAAGGCTCAGAATGATGTTCATGCAAAAGTCTTATACAAAATAGGAGCAGATAGAGTTATATTTCCTGAGAGAGATATGGGGATAAGGGTTGCTCATAATTTAGTCTCAACTAATATATTAGATTTCATTGAATTATCACCTGACTATAGTGTTATTGAAATTGAAGCTTTACCAGAGTGGGAAGGAAAAGCTCTTAAAGATCTAAAACTTCCTAATAAATATGGAATAAACATTATGGCTATAAAACATGAGAATAATATAAATATATCGCCTTACGCTGATGATATAGTAAAAAAAGGTGACATACTGATAGTTATAGGACATACTGAAGGATTAAGAAAATTAGAACATCATGATATATAGACTAGAGGTGTAAAATGTCGTTACAAATAACTAGCTCGTCTAACCATATAATAAAGACTTTAAAATTACTTCATAAAAAAAGAGGAAGACAAAAGGAAAAAAGTTTTTTTATAGAAGGAATAAGGTCTGTTGAACAAAGTATAGTGTCTAATGCTGATATAAAATATATAGTATATTCAGACATGCTATTTGATACAAAGGGTGGAAAAGAGTTACTAGAAAAAATACAAACATTAGGATACGATATTTATTATATAACTGATAAATTATTTAGGGAGATTTCTGATACTGAGCATCCTCAAGGAATATTATCAGTGCTAAGTTTTAAATTTTACAAATTAGAAGAAGTATTGTTAAAAGAAAAAAACTTTCTAGTGTTATTAGACAGAGTACAAGATCCAGGAAATATGGGAACTATAATAAGAACCTGTGATGCTTTTGGAGCAAATGGAATAATAGTTTCTAATGGTTGTGTAGATATTTATAATCCTAAAACAGTGAGATCAACTATGGGATCAATTTTTCAAGTTCCTATAATTGAGTATGAAGATATAAAAGACGCTATATACGATCTTAAATCTAAAAATATAGACATAATATCTACTACTCTTCAATCTAGCGATTATTGTTATAATACAGACTTTAATAAGAATTTTGCTTTAGTCATTGGAAATGAAGCTTCGGGAATATCAGATTTTATTGTAGAAGCATCGAGTTCATTGGTGAAAATACCTATGCTAGGGAATGCAGAATCTTTAAATGCAGCTATAGCTTCGGCGATTATTATGTATGAAGTTGTCAGACAAAGGCAAAATATAGTGAATGGTAAATAAATTTGCGACATTGTTGTATTTCACTGGCCTTCATGGTATAATTTAATTGAATATCCTTGAAGGGGTGTAAGGGAATGATTAATGCTAAATTCTTTTGGCAGTTATTTGAAAAAACGGGGTCTATTGATGCTTATTTAGCATATAAAAGATTAAACTTAAGCTGAATACAACTTAATATATAAAAGTGATGATAGAGCTAAGTATGTATTTAATGAAGCCTATAGAGAAGAAATGTCGTGGCTGAAAGCATTTCTAGGTGGATAATTACAGAATTCTCTCTTGAACTGCTAAGTTGAAATAATAGTAGACTTAAGCCGGCTATGTCGTTAATCTAAATAAGTAGTTTAGTAATTTTGCTAAGCTATTAGGGTGGTACCACGGAGAACTTTCGTCCCTTATGGAGCGAAGGTTCTTTTTTGTTTTATAATATTTAGGGAGATGTTGAATTTGATATACTTAGTTTGCTTTATAATGTTTTTCATAGCGTTTTTTATAGTTAATTTTGCAATGTATAAGATTAAGTCTAAGCAAGATAATGGTAATAAATCTAAAAAGAATGATTCTATGTTTAAAAGACGATCTAATAAAAGATGTAAGAAAAGTAAAAAAGATAAAACTAAATATAACGATAATGGAGTAAAAAAAGTTTTAAAAAACACTTTGATTACAAGTGTTATATATATATTAATGCTATACATCTTAATAAATATTGTAGGAATAAGAAGTTAGAAAGGAGTATATTTAATGAAAGATAATTTGATAAATATAAAAGAAAAAGCATTGTTAGAGATAAAAGATGTTAATGACTTGCAAGCTTTAGATCAAATAAGAGTTAAATATTTAGGAAAGAAGGGAGAACTTACACAAGTTCTTAGAGGTATGGGAGGCCTTTCAAAGGAAGAAAGACCCGTTGTTGGACAGATAGCTAATGAAGTTAGAGAAGCTATAGAGATAAACATAGAAGCTAGTAAAAATGAACTAAAAAATAAAGAGAAAAAAGCTAGACTTGAGCTAGAAAAAATAGATATAACTATGCCAGGTAAAGATATAAAAGTAGGACATAGACATCCACTTATAACTGTAATGGAAGAACTCGAAAATGCATTTATGAGTATGGGATTCGATATAGTTCAGGGACCAGAAGTTGAAACTGTATATAATAATTTCGATGCTTTAAATTCTCCTGAAAATCATCCTTCTAGAGATGAATCAGATACTTTCTATATTACAGATGATATACTATTAAGAACTCAAACTTCTCCAGTACAAATAAGAACTATGAAACAGAGTAAACCGCCAATAAGAATAGTTTCAGCAGGTAGGACTTTTAGATTTGATGACGTTGATGATACTCACTCACCTATGTTTCATCAGTTAGAAGGACTTGTAGTTGATAAAAATGTTACTTTTGCTAATCTTAAAGATACTATAGATATGTTTATTAAAAAGATATTTGGAAGTGAAATGAAAACTAGAATTAGACCACATTATTTTCCATTTACAGAACCAAGTGCAGAGGTAGATGTAACTTGCTTTAAATGCATGGGAAAGGGTTGCGATTCTTGTAGTGGAACTGGATGGAGTATGGAACTTCTAGGATGTGGAATGGTTCATCCAAACGTATTAAGAAATTGTGGAATAGATCCTAATGAATATAGTGGATTTGCATTTGGAATTGGAATAGATAGAATTGCTATGGTTAAATATGGAATTAATAATATAAGACTTTTATTTGAAAATGATATGAGATTTTTAAATCAGTTTTAATAGATATGATAGTAGATAATAAGGAGGATAAATATGTTAGTACCTGTTAAATGGCTTAAAGAATATGTAGACTTTGAAATAGATACTAAGGAATTAGCTGATAAACTTACTATATCTGGGTCTCATGTAGATTCTATAGATAATATAAATAAAGGTGTAGAAAACGTAGTAGTAGGAAAGATACTTAAAATTGAGAAACATCCTGATGCTGATAAGTTAGTTATAACTACTATAGATGTAGGTAGTGAACAATTACAGATAGTAACTGGAGCTAATAATATAAAAGAAGGTGATGTTGTACCTGTTGCTATGGTGGGAGCAAAACTACCTGGTGGAATAAAAATAAAGAAGGGTAAGCTCAGAGGAGTTGAATCTTTTGGAATGCTATGTTCTGCTGATGAACTAGGAATACCTGATAGTGTAGTTCCAAAAGAACTCA
Organism: Gottschalkia purinilytica; assembly: GCF_001190785.1. NCBI lineage: Bacteria > Bacillati > Bacillota > Tissierellia > Tissierellales > Gottschalkiaceae > Gottschalkia > Gottschalkia purinilytica. Next base: position 42,606 of record NZ_LGSS01000016.1, read on the forward strand.
AAGATGGAATATATATATTAGATCAAGATTATGAACTAGGAAAAGATATTAAAGAAGTATTAGGACTGTATGGGGAAATTATAGATTTTGAAATAACACCTAACCGTCCAGATTGTTTAAGTATTATAGGTATGGCTAGAGAAACAGCTGCTACTCTTGGGGTAGATATTAAATATCCTAAAATAGAAATAAAGAATGAAGAAGAAGATATAAATAACTTTGTAAATGGAGTAGAAGTTTTAGATAGTGACTTATGTAATAGATACTATGTTAGAGTAGCTAAAGATGTAGTTATAAAAACTTCACCATATTGGATGCAAAGAAGACTTATGGAAGCAGGAGTAAGACCTATAAATAACATAGTTGATATAACTAACTATGTAATGCTAGAACTAGGTCAGCCATTACATGCTTTTGATTTAGAAAGTCTAAATGGAAAAAAAATAATAGTAAGAAAGGCCAATGAAGGTGAAAAATTAGTTACTCTTGATGGGGTAGAAAGAAACTTAGATGAATCTATGTTAGTTATAGCTGATGATAAAGAGCCTATAGCAATTGCAGGAGTTATGGGAGGTTTGGATAGTGAAGTTACATCTGATACTAAAACTATCTTAATAGAATCAGCTAACTTTAATGGAAGAAGTGTCAGACTTACATCTAAAAAAGTAGGATTAAGAACAGAGGCTTCATCTAAATTTGAAAAAAATATAGATTCAAATTTAGTAGAAATAGCATGTGACAGAGTTTGTCAGCTAATAGAAGAAACGAACTCAGGTAAAATAGTAGGTGGATATGTAGATATATATAATGATAAAAAAGAAGAAAAAATTATAGAATTATCATTAGATAAAGTTACTAGATTATTAGGAATATCAATAGAAGTTAATAATGTACTAGACATACTAAACAGTTTAGAGTTAAAATCAGAATATAAAGATGGTAAAATAATAACAAGAGTACCTTCGTTTAGAAGTGACTTAGAAATAGAAGCTGATTTAGTAGAAGAAATTGGAAGGATATATGGATTTGATAAAATAAATCCAGAGCCTTTAATAGGTACATTAACTAAAGGTTCTAAGTCATACTCAAGAAGCACTGAGGACATTGCTAAAAGTTTCTTAACAGGATTAGGATTAAATGAAATTATGACTTATTCTTTCATAAGTCCAAAATCATATGATAAAATAAAATTAGCACCAGATAGTTTTAAAAGAAAATGTGTTGAAATAAGAAATCCTTTAGGTGAAGATTATAGTGTTATGAGGAGCACATTAATATCAAATACAATTGATGTTTTGTCTAGAAATTATAAACATGGTGTTGAAAAAGCTTGGACATATGAAATAGGAAATATATTTGTACCTAGACAGCTTCCAATTAAAGATTTACCTTATGAAATAAGAACTCTTTGTATAGGTATGTATGGAGAAAGTGACTTCTATACTTTAAAAGGAGTTATAGAAAATCTTTTAGATAAATTAGGAATAAACGATTATGAATATGTAAGAGAAGAAAATAATGATACATTTCATCCAGGAAGAACAGCTAATATAGTTAAAGATAATCATCTTATAGGAACATTAGGAGAAATTCATCCAGATGTTATAGAGAACTATGGAATGAAGGAAAGATGTTATATAGCAGAAATAGACTTTGAACTTATAGTATCTTTATCTAATTTAGAGAGAAAGTATAGTCCTTTACCAAAATATCCAGCAGTTACAAGAGATATAGCATTAGTAGTAGATAAGGATATATTGGTAAGAGAAATAGAGAAAATTATAAAAGAAAATGGTAAAGGATTAGTAGAGGATGTAAAATTATTTGATGTTTATATGGGAAGTCAAATAGAAGAGGGTAAAAAGAGTATAGCTTACTCCATAGTATATAGATCTAAAGAAAAAACACTTACAGATGAAGAAGTTGTAAAAGTACATGATAATATATTAAAACAATTAGAAGAAAAACTACATGCTGCTTTAAGAAGTTAAGAGTAGGAATCTACTCTTAACTTTTTATTTAAAAATATATAATAAATATATAAGTGAAAATTGACCTAATATGTTGATACAATGTAGATAATTACCAATACATTTAAGCAGGAAAAAGATAACTAAAGAAGAATATAAATATTTAGCTATATCTTAAAGGAGAGGATATACTATGACAGATAAGAAAAAAGTTGTAGTAAAAATTAATGGACAAGATTTTATTGTAGTTAGTACTGAAAGTGAAGAATATGTATTAGAAATTGCTACTTATGTAGATGAAAATATAAAAGATATATTAGAAAAAAATAGCAAATTGAGTAATACTATGGCTTCTGTGTTAGCAGCTTTTAATATAGCAGATAGATATTACAAAAAATATAGTGAATTAGAAGCATTAAGAGAAAACGTAACGGAACCACTTAATGAACTGGAAGGATTAAAAGAAGAATTAGAAGAAAATAAAAACAAAATGGAATTATTAAAATCTGAGTGTAATTCATACAAAGATGAATTATTACAATCAAAACGAGAATTAGAACAACTTAATAAGAAAATAAAAAAATATGAACAATCTTTATCTATAAATGAAGAAGAACTTGGTAACAATCAAAAAATTATAAGTGACTTACAAAACAAATTATTTGAAAATCAAGTAGAGCTTGTTCAAGTAAAAAAAGAATTAGAAGAAGCATTAAAAATGATAGATAAATAATTTAAGAATAAAAATAGCCTACCTTAGAAAAAATATATTTGAGAATGTTTTTCGGAGGTAGGTTATGCATAATCATTTAGTTCAGGACCCGATATATATAATAAGAGCATTTGGAGCATATTTCATAGCAATGATTATAGTTAGAATTATGGGAAAAAGATCTATAGGAGAATTGGGACCTTTTGACTTTGTTCTTATGGCCAGTATAGGAGATATACTTGCATTTATAGTTTTAGAGAAAAAAGTTCCTTTTCATGATGGTGTCTTAGTCCTAATTACACTTGGAATTTTAGAAGTAGGACTTTCTAAGCTAACCTTAAAAAGTAGGAAAATGGCTAAAATTATAGAAGGAGGACCTACATATCTAATCAGAGATGGTAAAGTAATAGAAGAAAATCTAAATAAAGAAAATATAAGTAAGGATGATATTACAAAAGAATTAAGAAAGCATGGAATATCAAATATTTGTGAAGTAAAGGAAGGTATTATCGAGTCTTGTGGAAAATTTACTGTTATACTAAAGGAAGAGGAAGAACCTATTAAAAGAAAAGATATAGAAATATTTGGCGAAGGTGAAAGTTCAAAATATTTAGATCGAAGATTTTCACAAATGGGAAAAGAAATAGATAGATTGAATGAATCGATTAATAATCTTATAATAGAAATTAGAAATATAAAAAATAAAGAGTAGAATTCTACTCTTTATTTTTTACTAAAGAAAATATTTTTATAAATATAAGGAGAAATTTTTATGTTAAATAAAGTGGAATTACTTTCACCAGTAGGAAGTATTGAAGCACTGTATGCTGCAGTTGAAAATGGAGCTGATGCTGTTTATTTAGGCGGAAAGTTGTTTAATGCGAGACAATATGCTTCTAATTTTGACTATGAAGAACTAGAAGAGGCTATAAAATATGCTCATATAAGAAATGTAAAGATTTACGTGACTTTAAACATAATGCTTAGTGATGAAGAAATTAAAGAAGCTATAGATTATCTTATATTTTTATATAATATAGATGTTGACGCTATAATCATTCAAGATCTAGGATTAGCAATGCTTGTAAGAAACATACTGCCTGACTTAGAAATACACGGAAGTACGCAAATGAGTATAAATAACCACATGGGAGTTAAATTTCTTGAAGAATTGGGATTTGAAAGGGTAGTCTTAGCTAGAGAATTAAATCTAAAAGAAACTAGATATATAAAAGAAAATACAAATGTAGAATTGGAGACCTTTATACATGGAGCTTTATGTGTTTGTTATTCAGGTCAATGCCTAATGAGTAGTATGATAGGCGGTAGAAGTGGAAATAGAGGAACCTGTGCTCAAACTTGTAGAATGAAATACTCCATAGTGGATTCAAATACAAACAAAGTATTCGCTAAAGACTTTGAAGAAAAACACATCTTAAGTCCAAAGGATTTAAATACTGTTGAATACTTAAATGATATAGTAGATTCTGGTGTTGATTCGTTAAAGATAGAAGGAAGAATGAAAAAACCAGAATATGTTGCTATTGTTATAGATAAATATAGAAAAGCTTTAGATGATGTATTAAATAAAAGAACTAAATCTATAAAAGATAAAGATCAAAAAGATATGGCACAAATGTTTAATCGTGGATTTACAAAAGGATATATTAAAGACGATTTTGGAGAAGACTATGTTTCAATTGACAAACCTAATAATAGAGGAATATATATAGGAGACGTTATTAAGATAGATAAGAAATATATACATGTAAAGTTAAAAGAAAATTTAAACAAAGGTGATGGAATAGAATTTATAAATAGAAATAGTACAAGTGAAGGAATTATAGTTGATAAACTTATATTGGCAGATAATATAGTAGATCATTGTGAAAAAGGAAATGTAGTTAAAGTAAAGTTTGTTAAAGGTGTTTTAAACAATGCTAAAGTACACAAGACATATGATATAAAACTAAATCAATTGGCTAGAGAAAGTTTTGAAAATAAAAAAAATAAGAAGATGTTTCCTATAGATATGGATATAAAAATAAATATAGGGAAACCAATTGAGTTAAAAGTTAGCGATGGGAATAGACTAATAACTGTTATTAGCGATGAATTAGTAGAACGAGCTATGAAAGTTAGTCTAAAAAAAGAAAAAGTGGAAAATCAGATGTCAAAGTTAGGAGATACTCCATATATACTAAAAAATATAAAAATAGATTTAGAAGATGGAGCAATGGTACCTATAAGTGTCTTAAATAAAGTAAGAAGAATAGCAATAGAGAAACTAGATGAAAAAAGAAGTAATTTTAATAATAGAATGGAGATAAGAAAAGAGGACTTAAATGACAGAATAAATCAAGTTTACGACTTTCCTTTAAATAATATAAGAAAAACTAGACAAATTAGTGTGAAAATAGATACCTTAAATCAATTTAAACAATTAAATTTAAATAAATTAGACAGAATATATTTAAATTTTAGAGAAAATCTGTTAGATTGTATAAAAGAGGTTAAAAAGTATAATAAGCAGGTATATATATCTACTGAAAAAATAATATCTAATATGGAATTTGCAAATTTAAAAAATGATTTTGATAAAATAATAACTGAGATAGATGGTATAAGTGTATCAAATATAGGAACACTTAAGTTCATAAAAGATAATTATAAAACTAATATACACTGTGATATTGGATTAAATATATTTAACTCTCTTAATGCAAAATTACTATATCAAAATAAAGTTAGTAGTTTAACTTTATCTCCAGAGTTAAAGCTTAATCAAATATCAAAAATATGCAAAAACAACTTTATGGAATACGAAAGCATAGTTTATGGGTATTTACCACTTATGACTATGAAATATTGTCCAATGTCTCTAATTAAAAAATGTAAATCAAGTAAAGACTGTTCTTCATGTAATTTTAAAGAAAATTATGGTTTGTATGATAGAAAAGGGATGACATTTGAATTTAAAAGAAAAGAAGAAACAACTACTATATATAATAGTCAGTCTCTCATGGTTATAGATTATTTAGATAAAATATATTCTAGTAACGTAAATCTAGGAAGACTTGACTTTACTTTAGAAAAAGATAATATAAACGAAATTCAAAGTATGTATTATGATTTTGCAAACAATAAAGTAGATATAAAAGAAGTAGAAAAATTTGTTGATTACTTTAAATTAAATAAAGGAATTACAAAAGGTCATTATTTTAGAGGGATATTATAGAAGATATTATATATTTTTAAAAAGACGTAAAACAAGGAGGGTTTAGTATGAAGGAAAAGACCCTAAGGGTATTAGAATATAACAAAATAATAGATATATTATCTCAAAAAGCAGAATCATCTTTGGGAAAAGACATAGCATTAAGATTAACTCCAAGTTCTGACTTTAATGAAGTTAAGACTTTACAAGAAGAAACTGATGAGGCTTTAAGAATATTATTAAAAAGAGGAGCACCACCTTTAGGTGGAATTCATGATATACTTCAAGAAATAAAACGAGTGGAAATTGGAGCTATATTATCACCTGGTGGACTACTTAAAGTAGCAGATACTTTAAGAGCAGCTAGAAATTTAAAAAACTTTATGAAATCGGATAAAGAAAATGAGATATCAGAGTTTGTAATATTATTAGGACTAATAGAAGAGCTAAATAGTTATAGACAATTAGAGGATGATATATTTAATGCTATTATAAGTGAAGAAGAAATTTCTGATAATGCAAGTCCCACACTAAGAAATATCAGAAAACAGATCCAAATGAAAAATGACTCTATAAGAGGTAGATTAAATTCAATAATAAATTCTTCTACACATAGAAAGTATTTACAAGATGCCCTTATAACTATAAGAGAAGGAAGATTTGTTGTACCAGTAAAACAAGAATATAGAGCTGAATTTAAAGGACTAGTACATGATCAATCTTCAAGCGGGGCGACTCTTTTTATAGAGCCTATGGAAATAGTAAATTTAAATAATGAATTAAAAGAATTAAAGTTAAAAGAAAAAGCAGAAATTGAGAGAATATTAACAGAGCTTACACAACAAGTATCATGTGAGTCAGAAGGTATAAAATCAAATCAAGATATTCTTGCTCATATAGACTTTATATTTGCAAAAGGAAAGTTTTCATTAGATATAAAGGGAATAAAGCCAGAGTTAAATAGCAATGGATATATAAACATAAAAAAAGGTAGGCATCCGTTGCTAGATATAAATGATGTGGTACCTACGGATTTTTACTTAGGTGATGAGTTCAATACATTGGTTATTACAGGACCGAATACAGGTGGAAAAACTGTTACATTAAAAACTATAGGATTACTTACATTAATGACACAATCAGGACTTCAAATACCTGCAGACTATGGTAGTGAAATGGCGGTATTTAAAAATGTATTTGCTGATATTGGAGATGAACAAAGTATAGAACAAAGTTTAAGTACATTTTCATCTCATATGACTAATATAGTAGATATGCTTAATAGTGTAGAAGATAACTCACTAATACTATTTGATGAATTAGGAGCAGGAACTGATCCTACAGAAGGTGCAGCTCTTGCTATGTCTATATTAGATTATCTTCATGAAAGAAATATAAGAACTGTAGCTACAACTCATTATAGTGAACTGAAAGTATATGCTCTTACTAAAGATGGTATAGAAAACGCTTCAGTAGAATTTAATGTAGAAACTTTGAGTCCAACGTATAGACTTTTAATAGGAGTACCAGGAAAATCAAACGCTTTTGAAATATCAAAGAGACTAGGTCTTCAAGACTTCATAATAAATAGTGCCAAAGAACTTATATCTAAGGAAAATATAGATTTTGAAGATGTACTTGCTAGTTTAGAAAAAGATAGAAGAGAAACTGAAATTAATAGAGAAGAGACAGAAAGACTTAAAAAAGAAATACAAGAATTAAAAGAAGAACTTGATAGAAAGAAAGAAAAAATAGATATTAGTAAAGACCGAATTATAAAAGAAGCTAAAAAAGAAGCAAAAGATATACTATTAGAGGCTAAAGAAGAATCTGAAAGAATCATAAATGATTTAAGAGATTTATCTATTGAAATTGAAAAAGAAAAGAATAAAAAGCTACAAGAAGCAAAAGATAAGCTAAAAAGTAAGCTAGATAATATAGAAGGAGATTTAGCTGAAAAAATATTGTCTCAAAAAAGTTCAAAGCCTTTATCAAATGTAAAAATTGGTGAAGATGTTAAGATACTTTCATTAAATCAAACAGGTACTGTTTTAGCTCCACCAGATGAGTCAGGAAATGTATTGGTTCAGGTAGGTGTTATGAAAATAACGGTTCCATTAAATACTATAGAAATAAGTAAGAAAGAAAGTAAAAAAGAAACTAAGGTTTCTGCTAAAGCTGTAATTAAAGATAAATCTAAAAACATTAAAAATGAGCTAGATTTTAGAGGAAAAAATCTAGAAGAGGCTATGTTAGATGTTGATAAATATTTAGATGATGCATATATTGCAGGACTTAAAACTGTACAATTGATACATGGAAAAGGTACTGGGATACTAAGAGAAGGAATAGGACAACTTCTAAAAAAACATAAACATGTTAAATCATATAGACTAGGTAACTATAGAGAAGGAGGAACAGGAGTTACCATAGTAGAAATGAAATAACTAATGCAAGGAGAAAAATAAAATGTATTTAATAAGTGCATGCTTAGCAGGGGTTAATTGTAGATATAATGGAGATAATAATTTAAATGAAAAAATATTGAAGTTGGTTAAAGACAAAAAAGCTATTCTAGTTTGCCCTGAACAGTTAGGAGGACTTTCTACTCCTAGACCTCCTAGTGAGATGGTGAAAGATTCTGAAGGTCAAATAAAAATCTTAACCAACGAAGGAGAAGACGTAACTAAGTATTTTGTAAAAGGTGCAGAGGAAACCTTAAATATAGCTAAAATGATGGATATAAAAGTAGCTATATTAAAAGCAAGAAGTCCATCTTGTGGTTATGGCAAAATATATGATGGAACATTTAGTGGAAAGCTAAAAAATGGAGTTGGAGTTACATCTAGTCTTCTTTTAAAAAATGGAATAAAAATATATACAGAAGAGGATATAGAAAAAGAAAGCTCTATACTAGATTGTTGATAAAAAAATTTCAATATGATATAATAACGAATCGTTAAATATAAGTTAAATTCAATGAAGGGAAGAGTAAGATATACAATTGTTAAAGCGAGTCGGGAATGGTGTAAGCCTGATACACGTGTGTATCTGAAAAGAGACCTAGAGAAGCTATCTGAAAGTAAAAAGTAAGACTTGACGTATTCCTACGTTACAGGATAGAGTGGATATACATATATGCTATGTATATCAATTAGAGTGGCAACACGGGAAATTTATCTCGTCTCTTTCATAGAGACGAGATTTTTTATTGTACTTATTTTAGTTTTTTAGATAACTATATTAAAAGAAAAAATTATAAAAAAACAAAAAAAGATAATAGATAGTATAAAAGTAGGAGGTATATAAAATGATTGATTTTAAAAATGAAATCTCGATATTAATTAGTAGTGAGGTAGAGGGACTAAATGTAGAAGAAATAGAAAGTCTTATTGAAGTACCACCAAACTATGATTTAGGAGATTATGCACTACCATGTTTCAGATTTGCAAAGATATTTAGAAAGTCACCTAATATAATTGCAGAAGAATTAGCAGAAAACTTAAAAGGAAATAAATATTTTAGCAAGATTGAAAATGTAGGAGGATATATAAACTTCTTTGTAAATAAAGAGATTCTTGCAAAGACAGTATTAGAAGAGGTATTAAATCAAAAAGAAAAGTTTGGATCTAAAAATATTGGTGAAGGAAAGAATGTAGTTATAGACTATTCATCACCAAACATTGCTAAGCCATTTCATGTAGGACATTTACGTTCAACAGTTATAGGAAAGTCTTTATATAATATATATAATTTCTTAGGATACAATTCTATAGGTATAAATCACTTAGGTGACTGGGGAACACAATTTGGAAAAATGATATGTGCATATAAAAAATGGGGAAATAAAGAAGAAATAGAAAGAGAACCAATAAAGACACTTCAAGGCTTATATGTGAAGTTTCATGAAGAATGTGAAAAGGAACCGTCATTAGAAGATGAAGGAAGAATGTGGTTTAAAAAGTTAGAAGATGGAGATGAGGAAGCAAAAAAGATTTGGAAGTGGTTTGTTGAATTAAGTCTAGAAGAATTTGAGAGAATTTATAAATTATTAAAAGTTGACTTTGACTATTATACAGGTGAGAGTTTTTATGAAGATAAAATGGACAGAGTAGTTGATATGATAAAAGAAAAAAATATACTAAAAGAAAGTAAAGGCGCTTATATAGTTGATTTAGAAGACTATAATATGCCACCTTGTCTTATTATAAAAAGTGATGGAACTACAATATATGCTACAAGAGATATAACTGCTGCCATATACAGAAAAGACACATTCGATTTTGCAAAGGCAATCTATATTACAGACTATGCTCAAAACTTACATTTTGCACAATGGTTTAAGGTTATAGAATTAATGGGATATGATTGGGCTAAAAATTTAGAGCATGTTCCTTTTGGTAGAGTAAGTACTGAAGAAGGTAAATTACAGACTAGAAAAGGAAATGTAATCCTATTAGATGAATTATTAGAAAGAGCAATTGAAAAGGTAAAATTAGTTATAGAAGAAAAGAATCCAGGATTAGAAAATAAAGAAGAAGTCGCTAAAATGGTAGGTATTGGTGCAGTAATCTTTAACGATTTAAGTAATAATAAAATAAAAGATATAGTATTTAACTGGGATAGAATGTTAAGCTTTGAAGGAGAAACAGGTCCATATGTACAGTATACTCATGCAAGAGCAAATAGTGTTTTAAGAAAAGCACAATATGATGTAACTTCAGATATAGATTATTCTTTACTTACAAATGATGTGGCAATAAATGTGATAAGATTATTACAAAGCTTTTCCAATGCTGTAGTTTCAGCGATGGAAAAAAATGAACCATCATTTATAGCTAGACATATAATCGACTTAGCACAAGCTTTCAATAGATTTTATCATGAATGTCCTATAATAGTTGAAGATGAAAAGACACAAAAAGCTAGACTAAGTATAGTATATTCGGTTGTAACTGTTTTAAAAACAGGGCTAGGGCTATTAGGAATAGAAGCTCCTGAAAAAATGTAGAAAAAGGTTGAAATGGTTTTATATATTTACAAAAATGAAAAAATATAGTATAATATAATTGGATTTGTCGAAATGCACTAAAATATAAACAACGATATATACAAGGATATAAAAATAATTAATATCCCCCCTGTAATACTGAATAGCATCGCTAAAAATGGCGATGCTATCTTTATTTGTAAAAAAGCAATAAAAAGTGAAGTACTAACATAGATTATTAAGACTAAAAAAGTGTAAATAATATAAAGTAAGGAGGTAGATATTTTGAAAACAAGCAAAATAGGTAGAATAACATTGGCAATAACACTTATATTCTTAGGAATAGTATTGCTACTTAAAAACTTTATTAAAATAGATATATTTAATGTACTTTCTATAATGTGGCCTTGTATAATAATATTATTTGGACTAGAAATTATCATAACTAAATTAGTTTATGAAAGAAAGGAAATAGATGTAAAAACTAAGATAGATGTTATAAGTGTGATTATACTATCGATGGTTGTTTTTATATTAGCTATAACATCATTTGTAAGAACAATTTATTTAGACGAGATAGGATCTTCTGATTTTAAATCATTCGTAAAGAGGGTAACCAGAACGAACTACAAATATAGTCAAGATATTGAGGATACATTTACTATAAGTTCAGAAGGAAAGAATGAATTGAAAGTTGATGATTACTATGGAGATGTATCCATTGTAAAGGGTGAGGGAAACGAAGTTAAAGTAGAGGCTAAAATAACATATAAATATGATGACAATAAATATGGACAAAAAACTGTTAAGGATTTTCTTAAAGTAAGAGAAAATGGTGATTCTATAGAGATAAATACTAGCGATGTTAAAGATTATTTTAATAGATTATCATCTGATGTTTTTATAGAGAAAATGGAGTATAGAGTGACTTTACCAAACAATTTATTATTAGATTTAGATCAAAAATATGGAAAAACTAATTTAGAGAATATTGAGAAACCTATAGATGTAGATAGTAATTATTCAAACATGACATTAAAAAATATAACTGGAAAATTGGATATAGAATCAGGATACTCTGATATATCTATTGATTCTGTAAATGGTGATGTCGAGATTGAAGATAAATATAGTGAAATTGATATAAAAAATGTATCTGGAAACTTAAAAGCAGATAAAAAGTATGGAGATATGAGTTTAGAAAAAATAAATAATAACTTAGATATAGTAAGTGAATACGCAAATATAGATATAAAAGAATCAAATAAATCAGTTTATATAAAATCTAAATATGGTGATATAAAATATATGGTAGCAAATCCTATACAAGAAAAATTAGAGATATATAGTCAATATGGAGATACTGATATATCTATTCCAGCTAATCAAGAAGGTAACTTTAATATAATAAATGAACATGGTGAGATAGAAAATCAGTTGGGATTAAAAGTAGAAGATAAAATGAATAAACAAATAGTAAGACAGACAAAAGGTTCGGGAGAAGTAAGAATCAATATAAATACTAAAAATGAGAATGTAAGACTTAACTCTAATTAAAGACCAACTATTAGGGTGGTGTTAAGATTTGAATGAAGAACAAATTATTAAAGAAATTCAAAATGGTAACTATTCAGAATTCTCCCAAATAGTTGACTTATATAAAAATAAGGTTTTTGGAATGGCTTATAAATTTACAAATGATTATGATGAGGCACAAGATTTATCACAAGAAGTTTTTTTGAAAATATATAAACAAATAAAAAACTTTAGATTCGAAAGTAAGTTATCAACTTGGATATATAGAATATGTATGAATACTTGTATAGATTGGAAAAGAAAAAAAGAAAAAATAAAAAGTATAAACTTTTCTAATATGACAAGTGAAGAAAATAAAGATCAACAAATTGAAATAAAAGATGAATCATTATTACCAGAAGATAAAATTGTAGCTAATGAAAAGAGTCAGGAAATTCATAACTTAATTTATAGTCTACCTGACAAATATAAAACAGTAATAACAATGTATCATTTTAATGAAATGTCATATGAAGATATAGCTGAGGTATTAAACGTACCACAACGAACCATAGAAACAAGGCTTTATAGAGCAAGAAGAATCTTAAAAGAAAAACTTTCAAAGACTGTTGTTAGGGGTGAACCTAAATGGAATGCAGAGAAGTAATAGAGAATATGGATGAATACATTGAAAAAAGACTCACAGATATAGAGGCTCATAATATAAAGAAACATATAGATAAGTGTCAGCCATGTAAAAAAGAGTATATAGAGATGAAGAATGTTTTTGATATTATTTCAGATTGTAGTAACATTCAAGCACCTTTAAATTTTACTGATAGAGTTATGAATAATATTAAAAGTTATGAAACAAGTAAAAAGATAAAACAACTAGCTTTAAGTAGATGGGGAACAAGTCTTGTAGCAGCAGGAATTTTATTAATGATTCTTAACTTTACTCAATACAGTCCTAGTAAGATTATGGAAAGCATGTATGAAAGTGCAACTGAAATAAATAAGATAGTTGTAAATCCATTTAGTAAAATATCTGATAAATTTAAAATCATATCCAATTTAAATATATGGAATAAATAGAAAGGAGAGACGTACATGAATAATATGGAAAATGGCTATAATTCATATGGAAGCTCAAGAGTTAGTAAGTTTTGGGTTACTATTTTTTCATTTATACCTGGAGCTGGTCATATGTATCTAGGATTAATGAAAAAAGGCTTACAGTTTATGGTTTTGTTTTTTGGAGTTTTGGCAATAGGAAGTGTTTTAAATACTGAAAGTGCAGCATTTATTATTAGTAGCATAGTTTGGTTCTACTCATTCTTTGATTGTTATCACTCTAGAAAGAAAGTTGAAAGAGGAGAAGAAATTACTGAAGAGGATTTATTTATAGAAACTAGTCTTTACAAATTGAACCCTAAACATATTGGAGCAGGTCTTGTTATATTAGGAGGTATACTATTATTTCAAAGAATAATAGATAAATTAATACAATTACAATTAATAAGTATAGATATATATGTTATAAGATCATTCCTAGCACCACTAGTATTAATAGGATTAGGATTATATATACTTAAAAAAACAAAAATAAAAGAAAATTAAAAACTACTTTAAAAGTTAGGTTAATGTTGCATTGCCTAGCTTTTTTTATGCTATAATGTATAGACTATTTTTTAAAATATGCAAACTTTGATATACTAAAATAAACTGCTATAAAACTTACTTTGAAGTAAATTTTATAAAAAATCATGGATTACATTTGATATAGCTAGTTAACAATAGTAAATTACTGTACTGTAAAAGAGTTTTAAGGTAGATGTTATTTTATGAAAAAAATTACTTGGAATTTTTTATATGAGTTTAGCTATAACATTTATTTCATTGGGATATAGTCTAAAAAATAAGGAAAAATAATTAGTATATTAGAGTTTTGACTAGATAATTATGACATATTTTTAATAAAATGTGCAATAAATTATAGTCTACTTAAACTCATGTAGTCTATGAATAAAATAAACTATGACAAGAGGTATAATACCTTGTACATATAATCAGGAGTGTTTTAAAATGCCAGAAAATATAATTAAGAACTTTATATTAAATGCTTGTTATGAAGATACAAAAAGATATATTGTAAATAACAACTATCCTTCTATAGATGAATATGAAAAAGATCAATGGTCGTATATAGTGGAAATATTGATAATTGCAATAAAATCTCTAGTTCCTAATATACAAAAAGATGGAAATATAATTCAATATGATAGATTCGAAAAAGAGCTAGATCTATGGAGATTTTATAAGCATGGATATAATAATTCCTTAAAAGAATTAGTTAATAAGACTTATAAAAATTACTGGGAAAATTCAGATGATAGTATATACAGTAGAATAATACCTATAGTATTTGCAAATGAAAACTGGAATGTTATAAAAGAAGAAATAATAAAAAATATATTATACTCTACAGGGAGTATAGAAGCGTTATTAGAAGGAGTTGCTTTATCTAAATTTCTTTATACTATAATAACATATAAAGATTATTGTTATGAACAAATAATAGATGAAATAAAACAACAGATAATAAAACTTTCCATAAAAGAAATTTTAGAAAATGACTATTATAAAATAAGTATAAAAGAATATCCAGGAAACTATATTATAGAATTTGAAAGATCTCGAATAGACTTGTTAAACATATTAAATAAAGTATCTAATAAAGATAAGTTCAATATATTAAAATATAGTATTGATTTGATAGAAAAAGATTCTTTAGAAAAGGTTGATATTAATAACTTTTTTATATCTGGATTAAGAGGAACTTTAGAAAATAGCGTTATGACACATAATATAAAAGATAAAGATTTTATAAATAATTTATGTACATATTTATTTAAACTAAGAAAAGGAAGAATAGATCCTAAGGCTCTTAATATAAGAGATAGTAATTCACAAAATATTTTTGAGTATAAAAAAGGAGATGTATTTAGTCATATACTTTTAAATAAGTGCTTAGTTTTACATAAGTCTGAAACTGATAAACTTACTTTAAGCTATATAAAAACTAAGTCAGGAATTTATAGATTTATCAAATTTAAATAAAAAACTAAAAAAACGGCTTTAATATTAAAGCCGTTTTTTATATTATGGCTTTCCTTAAGTATTCAATAAATTCATCTTCTGTACTATCAGCAAGCTCACTTAATTCTTTAACAATACTGTCTTTTAAACTTATAAAAGTATCTATATTAGTATTTTTACCTGTGTATTCAAGTGCTTCTAATATCATAAGCATATCTTCTTTAGATATTTCAGATATAGAAATTCTTTCAAATTCTTGCACTGTCAAATCAACCTCCTTCACAATATAATGATACTATAAATATTTCTATAATAAAATATAAATACCTTTACAATTTTTCAAAAAATAAGAAAATCCAACAAGCGTTAATCATATTATGTTGACTTTAATACAAATTTGTTGAATATAGAACTTAGTATAGATTAAAAGAGTATTTATATATAAGGAAAAGCACATGATGGAGGTAGATTATGGACTATAATTTTAATAAAACTGTAACTGGAATCTATCCTTATGACAGGAAAAAAGCATATTTATATGCTGCTAAGTGGGCTTTTAGTAGAAATCCAGAATATTATGATTTTGAAAACTTAGGAGGAGATTGTACTAACTTTATTTCTCAAGCATTACATGCAGGGGGATGTCCCATGAATCATACAAGAGACACAGGATGGTATTTCTATAATTTAAATAATAGAGCAGCTGCTTGGACAGGAGTAGAATTTCTCTATAGATTCCTTATGAACAATAAAGGAAGAGGACCTATAGCAAGGTTATGTAAAATTGAAGAATTAGAGGTAGGAGATATAATACAACTAAACTTTGAAGATGATAATATATTTAATCATAGTTTATTAGTTGTTAGAATAGAACAACCTATTAATCATGATAATATATTCATATCAACTCATACCGATGATAGATTTGACTATCAACTCTCTAATTATTATTATAATGATATAAGGTATATCCATATCGAAGGATATAAATACTAAATTATGATTCGAGATGCCTTAGATTAAAGGCATCTTAATATTTTAAATAAATATTAAAATAAGTTCATAAACATATAATTTTGGATATAATTAAATAATATAACCCTTAGAAAGAAGGAAATATAATGAATATTTTAATTACTACATTAAATTCAAAGTTTATACATACGTCTCTTTCAATTAGATATTTAAAAAGTTATTCTGAGAGTGAATTTCCTAATATTGATATAGAAGAATACACTATAAATCAAAGTGTAGATTATATTACAGGTGAAATATTCAAGAAAGAATGCGACATAGTAGCTTTTTCTTGTTATATATGGAATATAGAAAGTACACTAGAGATATGTGAAAGATTGAAAATAGTAAATCCTGATATAAAAATAATATTAGGGGGACCTGAAGTATCTTTTGATAGTGAAGATATAATGAAAAGATACGAATTTGTTGATTTTGTAATAGACGGAGAAGGCGAAGAAACTTTTAAAGAACTACTAGTATGTATAAGAGATAGAAAAGATTTGAATAAGGTTGAAGGGATAGTTTTTAGAGATGGACAAGATATAATTAGAACACCTTTAAGGCCACTAATACAAAACTTAGATGATATACCTTCTCCATTTGAAGGAGATTTAAGTGAATACAATAATAAGATAGTTTACTTTGAAAGCTCAAGAGGCTGTCCATTCAATTGTAAATTTTGTCTTTCTTCAACTATAAAAGGGGTTAGATATTTTTCAATAGATAGAGTTAAAAGTGACTTAAAAAAGCTAATAGATGCAGAAGTAAAACAGGTAAAATTTGTTGACAGAACATTCAATGCTAGAAAAGAGTATGCAATGGAAGTAATGAACTTTATAATAAGCGAAGGTGTTAGTAATACTAACTTTCATTTTGAAGTTACAGCAGATTTATTAGATGAGGATATTATAGAGTTTTTAAAGAATATAAAAGAAGGATTATTTCAGTTTGAAATAGGAGTTCAGTCTACTAATCCTAGAACTTTAGATATAATTGATAGGAAAACTGACTTTAAGAGACTTAGTGAAGTTGTTACTGAAATTAAAAGTTTCAAAAATATTCACTTACATTTAGATTTAATAGCAGGACTTCCTTATGAAGGTTATGATAGCTTTAAAAAATCATTTAATGATGTTTATGCATTGAATCCAGATAAATTGCAACTAGGATTTTTGAAGCTTTTAAAAGGCTCTCAACTAAGAATAGACGGAGAAAAATATGGTTTTAAGTTTATTGATAAGCCTCCTTATGAAATACTAGAGACTGAATATATGAGTTATGGTGAAATGCTAAAGCTAAAAACTATAGAAGATTTGGTTGAAAAGTATGGAAATGAAGGATATTTTTCAAATACAATAAGGTATATAATAAACAATTTTTATGAGAGTCCCTTTGATTTCTATGAGAACTTTGCAGAATATTGGGAAGTAAAAGAGCACCATAAGGTATCTCATAATAGGACTAGTCTTTATAAAAAACTTTATGAATACTATAAGGAGGTTATAAACGAAGATAATGGTCTATTTGTGGATGTACTTAAACTAGATTTTTTAATGAATTCAGGGAAATCTCCTACTTTACCATCTTTTATGAAAAAAGATGATACAGATTATTTAAAAACTGCAAAACACGAATTTTTAAAAGATGAAAAGAATATAGAGTCATATCTTTGTGAATTTAGAAATACTCCTGTAAAAAAAATAATAAATCAAATTCACATAGAAGAATTTAATTTTGACGTTTTAGATTTGATAGAGAAAAGTTATGATAAAAACTTTATAATTAAAGGAAATAAAGTCCTATTATTTAAATATAACAATGAAGATAAGATTGCAATTAATAAATGTAAAGTGTTTAATATAACTGATAATTTTAAAAACTAATATAGGTGGGGATGTTTAACTATGAAAAGGTTAGATGAATACTTTAAGAAAAAAACAAAGAACTTATCTTTTATAGAGATAAAGCCAAACTCTTATGTAGATATAAAAGGGTATAAAGTAGGTCCAGAAACTCCACTTCCTTTGGTATTGGACGAACTAGTGAAAGAAATACAAGAAGGAAAAGCACAAGATGAAGTTAACTTTGCAACAGTTATAAACGGAATAATATATACTATAGGGGTTGATCCCAAGTTTAAACATTTAGAAGAATATAAGAAAATACTTTATAATTATGATTTTAGAATAGAAGAGTTTATTTTGTATAATGGATTGAAGAAAGTTAACGAGGGACATTTGGAAGATGGATTAGTATGGTTAAGAGCACTATACATTATTAATAAAAGAAATCTTATGGGATCATATAACTATGCACTTGCACTTGGGGAAAGAGCAAAAGAAGCATATACATTAAAAGATAATAATTTAGGAGATGTGTTTTTAACTACTTCAACGAGTATAATGGAAGAGATACTAGACATGGATCCTAACTTTAGCTTAGCATATTACAAACTTGGATATCATTATAAAACTTACAAACAATATAAAAAAAGTCAGCTTATTTGGCAAAAATATTTGAGATTAGGCGATGATGAGGCGTTACTACAAGATGTAAGAGATAGCTTAGAAGAAATAGAAGATGACGTAATATACGAGGAAGGATATAATGAGATATTAAATGGAAGACCAGACATAGGACTTGAGAAGCTATTACCATTATCAGAAAGATATAATAATTGGTGGAACTTACACTTTATGATAGGTCTAGGATACAGACAGTTAGGAGAATTCCAAAATGCTAAGTTACACTTTCAGAAGGTTATAGAGGTGAATCCTAAACAAGCTGATGCATTTAATGAACTAGGATTATGTTTAGCATATATGGGTAATTTTGAAGATGCTATAGAGAGCTTTTCAAAAGGAATAGATTTAAAACCTAATGATTACGAAATTATATGTAATAGAGGAATGGCATATATACAAGTAAATGATATAGAAAATGCTAAAAAGGATATAAATAAAGCATATAATATAAATCCTAATGATGAAATAACTATAGCTTGTAAAAATGAACTAGAAAAATATATGTAGATTTAAGAATATATTAATCACTTAACTTAATAATTCTAAAACTAATCATTAAGATAGATAAGATTAATGAAATATATCATAGATATAATACGATAAGACTTTAAAGTCTTATCGTATTTTTATTATTAGTAAGACTATAGGAAAACTAAATTACTAAAGATAAATACTTTGATATTTAATAAAAATTAAGAAGAGATATAAAATATATAAGAGAATAGTTATTGAAGAATATGAATAAGATATAAGGATAATAGAGCCTATTTCCAAATAAAACTTAAAGAATTATGATAAATTTATATAACAGAGATTAATTTAGTTATAATAAATAAAAGCATGAAAGATAAAGAATAATAAGTATAAATTAAAATAAAGTATGAAAATGATATTTGATATAAAATTCTAAACATGTTATATTGAATGAGTCGTCGATAATAGACGACAAAATGTGAGAGAAATCTTACAATGGTTTATCTCTAAATTTTACTTTGATATCATACAAAAGTATTGACAAAGATGAAAAAATATGATAAAGTGATTAAGCGAGTTTGAACTTTGAAAATTGAACAGTGAAAAGCCAGTTAATTCCTAGAATAACTGAAATAAATAAAACTCAACTTTAG
>NZ_LGSS01000017.1 GCF_001190785.1 Gottschalkia purinilytica
GGAGGTGTTTAATTGGATAAAGAAACTTTATATAAAATAGTACATGGGCAACATAGCGATCCTGTAAAGGCACTTGCAGAGCTTTATTTTAAAGGAGCAATAACTTTAGAAGATATTTCTATAAGATTAACATTACCTCCAGTGTTAAGATTCGACGCTTGGAGATACATTGCTCAAAATGAAATGATAACAGCACAGGAAGCTGGCGAGTTATGGGGGCTAAGCGAATCTACATTAAGAAAAGTATTTTTCAACATAGAGAATGGAAAAAGCAATAAATTTAAAGAAAATGAGTATAGAAAAAGTGGTAAAGTATGGTTAGTGAAAAGAAGTGCTATGTATAGAGAATATGGAGAACCTAAAGTTAAGGAGTAGGATAGAATGTCAGAAATTAAGTACGATAATCTATATTTAAAAGAAACTTTGTTAAAAAAAGCAGAAGAATTAGGTAGAACACCTAAAAGAAGAGAAGTTAAACATGGAAGTATAATAGCAGCTAGATTAGGAAATGGTTCTTGGAATAGAGCCTTAGAGAGTGTAGGGTTACGAGTAATTAATGTAAGAAAAGAGTACACAAAAGAAGAATTAATTAATATTATGCAGGACTGGTATAAAAAACATAAGAAAATTCCAAGTGTAAAAAAATTTGAAAAAGATAATAGTGTGCCAGATCCAACGACGTATATGTCTAAGTTTGAAATGAAATGGAGTGAAGTTGTAGAGCTTACATTGGGTGTAGAAACACTAAAGGGCAACGAAAGTTATAACTATACAGAAGAACAATTATTGGATATGTTTAAAAAAGAGTACGATCGAATTAAGCCTAAAAGCCAAGAAGAATTTAAAGAGAAAAAAAGTTGCGACACTCCTTCTTTAACTTATTTATTTGACAAATTTAACACTACATGGAATGGATTAAAAGAAATGGTTGGACTAGATACAATACTTATAAGAAAAAGTAAAGAACAGTTGCTTAAAGAATTAAAAGAATTAGCTGATAAATTAGGCAAAACACCATCCATTCCAGATATGGAAAAATACGGATTAAATTATAGTGCATACAAAGAACGTTTTGGAAGTTACAATAAAGCTTTATTAGAAGCAGGACTAGAGCTAAATAGTACAATAACAAAAGTTAAAGAAAGTAAAGAAGAGTTACTTAAAATGTATATAGATTTTTCTTGCTCGATAGGTAAATCTCTAGGAGGAGCAAGTGCGAAAGATTTAGATAATAGTGATAAAATTTATAATAGTGATATATTTAGGATTCGTTTTGGGGGAATGACTGGGCTAAAAAAGAAAGCAGGTTTTATATATGAAGAAGGTCGATGGAAATACTCTAAAAAATTTTTTATTAATATATTAACAAGTATTTATAAAACAGAAGGAAAAGTTAGTAATTCTAGATTAAAAGAAATATTACTAAATAAAAAAATACATTTGACCATGGTGTTAACTTATTTTAATACAACTAAGATGAGTGAAGTATGGAAAGAAATTATCTCTATTGTAGATACAGAAAAAGCAACTACATCACATAAGCAACATACGGACCAAAATTAATTTGGTCTTTTTTATTTTCTTACACAAAACCGACCTCATATTTTGAGTTTTAAGGGCGTTGTTTTTTGCTTTTAATATAATAAGTATACTAAGTAATATCAATTCATAGAGTATCAAGGAGCGATTATTCACTCCT
Source organism: Gottschalkia purinilytica (assembly GCF_001190785.1). Classification (NCBI taxonomy): domain Bacteria; kingdom Bacillati; phylum Bacillota; class Tissierellia; order Tissierellales; family Gottschalkiaceae; genus Gottschalkia; species Gottschalkia purinilytica. Next base: position 1,700 of record NZ_LGSS01000017.1, read on the forward strand.
TTTTTATTATGTAAAATATGGTAAAATAGATGTAAGAATATTGATATATTAGGAAGCTTTTTTATAGAACAACTAAATATAAAGGAGATTTAATTTAATGAAACAAAATAAGTTATTTCGTTTGATGGAATGGATAGGTTTTATTATTTGTCTTTCTAGCATTTTTGTGGATGTTCGAGAACCTGGTAGTGTTAGTGGAATATTTATTTTTGTAGGTGCAGCAATTACTTTCCTATTCTTTATTTTAAGAAAGATTATAGAAAAAAAAGAGCAGATGTTAACTTGCAAAAATTGAAATAGAAAATAGAATAAATAAGATAAAGCTATTACACTTTTAGTAATAGCTTGTTTTGCTTTATATAAGATTTACTTAATTTTAAATTACTTAATTTCATAGAAAAAATGTTTTTCGTCTCTAGGGTCAACATAAAGTTCATATTCATTGGTATTTGTAGAAAAAAGTTCAGCTCCTTCTTTAACTCCTTTTAGGTCTCCTTTATAACTTACTGCTAACGCTTCTTTTGGGTTTGTCTTTTCATATAATAATATTACTTCTTTTACTTCTCCAGGCATAATTTCAGAATTTAGTTCTTTAAAGTTAGAAGTAAAGTTATATGATTGTTCTATAAGTTTATTGTTTTGTATTAGATGTACTTTATAAGGATCAAAACGAAAATTTTTATTAGACTTATTGCCTACTTTAATATAAACTCTAGTTTCATTTTCGGCAAATTCAACTTTATTTACTCCAAAATTGTAACCGTCTTTATTTTCTTCTTTGTCAACGTTTTTAGTTTCTATAGAAGGTGCAAAGTCTTTAATGTAATCGTTTGTTTTGTTAAAATCAGTAGCATATATTCCAGTCAGAGAAATGTCACGTCCATAAAGTATTTCTCCATTAGAAGAACCACTAATCTTTCCTTTTATATAAATGATATCGTCTTTATTTAAGGTAGTTCCATTTTTAGTGGCTACAATAAAATTAGTTAAATCATTATTATTAAGTGCATTAAACCCAAATATAGTATCATCACCTTCATGCTTTGGTGTTGTAGAAACCCTTCCATAAAGCTCTATGTCTTGTGTTCTAAATTTATCTGGATTTGAGCATATTTCTTCAATTTTTTTTGAAGAAATTATTTCAGAATTACTATTTGAACTTTCTTCATTTGATGAGCTGCATCCTATAATAGAAATACTAAGAATTATAACTAATAGAAAAGACAATATTTTTTTCATTGTTATTCCCCCTTTTGCCTATAAAATAATAAAACTAAAAATAATTAATAATGTAATTAATATTAAGAAGGTAGCACATCCCATTGCACTTCCTGCTTTTCTTTGTCTACCAGACTTCGTTGTTGGTATACCTGTTTTTCTAGAAAAGTTCTGTTTTGCCTTTGTAATTCCAGTAGCCCTTTTCCAAGAAAAACCACCCTTACCCATATTAATACCTCCTTGAATGTTTTCTAATTCTTAAAAGGATTATATCAATATATGCATAAAAAGGTTGTCGAAGAAAGTAGAACTCATTTCACTTAATATCGAATTCAAAGCAATAATCGCCTAGCTATTTTTGCCAAAACATGTTAAATTAAATTTATAAGAAGAGTATTTTAATAAAATAATACCATCAATAGCTGATGACATTATTCATTTGACGTCAAAAAAACGTCAAAAATTTAATTCGTTTTTTATCACTTTCAATGTTACATGATTTCTAATAGGATGTCTACAAGCGTTGATTTTAGTTATATATTGAGATTTATTCATTATAATTCGCAGTAAGGAATATTTTATAGACAAATAATAAAAGAAATATCAGGAACTTTAGTGGGAACAGGTATATTTTTAGCCATAGCTATAATAAGTAGAGGAGCTATAGGAGGAGGAGATATAAAGCTAATAGGAGTACTAGGACTTTACTTTAGTTGGGAAAAAATAATAGTAATTACAATACTATCATTTATAGTAGGAGGAATTTGTTCTATTGTATTGTTAATATTCAAAATTAAAGAAGTTAAAGATTTTATACCATTTGGACCTTTTATTTCACTAGCTACATTAATAACTGTTTTTTATGGGGAAGATATTATTTGCGTCTATATGAATTTAATATGATGATATAAGTTTATAGGGGGAATTTAATTGCACAAAAAGGCCATTTCTTTAGATATAGGAAATGAACTAACAAATTTTGTACTCGGTCGATTTAGAAAGGATAACACAGTATATATAGATAAAGCATTTAGCGTAGAAACACCTAAAGATAGCTATAATGATGGTATCATACTTGATTTTGAAGTTATGGAAACTTTTCTAAAAAATATCTTAATTAAAAATGATATAAAAGAAAAGAGAATTATTTTTACTATAAAAAGTAGTTCAATAATAACTAAAGAAATAGAATTACCAAAAGTACATGACAAATATTTAAAAGATGCTGTAGAATTTGAATTTCAACGAATATTTCCTATAAATTTAGATAAATATGTTTTGCAATTTAGAAAAATAGAAGATATATTTTCTAGAAACAAGAATAGAATAAAAATTTATGTGGCAGCTCTTTCGAAAGATATAATAGACCAATATTTAAGCATATCAAAAGCATTGAATCTTATACCAATTTCTTTAGATATTACATTAAATTCAAGTAGAAAAATATTTGAACATTTATTTAATATAAATGATAAAAATATAGGTACTAATTGTACATTTCTTACTTTGGAGTTAGGATACAATATAACTAACATAAGTATTATTTCTAAGGGATTATGCAGTATAAGCAGAGGTATTCCTATAGGATTTAGAGATATAGATGATAAACTAGACATAAATAAAGCCATTTTTATAGAAACATGGTTGAATAAAATTAATAGTGTTATTAGCTTTTATAATAAAAATACTAATGAATTCATAGATAAGTTATATGTTTATGGAAAATATTCAAATGAAATACGTATTTTGAATTATCTAAGAAGAAATTTTCATTTCGAAATAGAGTCAATAGAATCAATAGGAAATGTTATATATGAAAATTTAGATTTAAATAATTATATAAATGCTATCGGAGCTTTTATTAGGAGGTGATATTGAAATAGCTATGTATGACATAAATTTCTTTACACCATATTTAAAAGAAAGTAAGTTAAAGAAAAATAAACTTTTTATAAAGGTAACTATTATTACACTAACAGTATTGATATTTATACTTTTTAATATATTTAGTAATTTATATATAGAAAACTTAAAAATGAGTATAACAAAATTAAAAGAACTTGACAGAAATCTAGAAGATAATAGTTTAAAGAGATTAAAGAAAGATATTAAAAACTTAGAAAATTACTATGATCTAATGATAAGTGTGAATAATACATTGTGTTTTGATGATTACATAAATAACTATATTATAGAAAAAATATTTTTATGTTTTTCTGAACAAGTAAATGTAGAAAAAATTCATATTTCAAATAAAGAAGTTACTATTGAAGGTAGACTGAAAGATATAATTATTTCAGAAAATTTATTAAAGAATTTAAGAGATATAAATATATTTCAAGATTTAAATATATCCAATATAGAAAAGTATGATAATGAGTATTACTTTGTTATAGAGGGAGAAATGAAAAGTGTTAAAGAACCTTACTAAAAGAGAGAAGAAATTATTGAAGATACTTTTTACACTGATAATTGTTTTTATAATTTTTAAGACTGTAACAGAACCTAGAATTGTCGAAATAAAAAAACTGAAATTAGAAGAAGAATCTTACACTAGAAAAGTTGAAATAAAAAAGCATGAAAATACTTTAAAAGAAAAATATAAAAGAGATTTTGAATTACTAAGTGAAAAAAGTAAAAAGTTATCTGATAAATTTTATAAAGATATTACACAAGAAAATATAGTATATATTTTGAACTCTATTATCAAAGAATTAGATTTTAATGTAACAAGTATAAGCTTCGAAGAAAATAAATATGAAGGTGAACTTCAAGAAAAAAGTGAAAATTTTGAAGTAGGAAAAAACATAAATTTTTTAGATGTGTTAATAAGTTATGAAAGTGATTATTATCAAATTATGGAATTTATAAAAAAGGTTGAAAAAATAGATAAAAAAATATTAATATCTTCGGTAGAAATGATCATAGATAACTTAGGTATAAAAGGCAATATTAACTTGAGATTTTATGAATCTAGATATGTTCAAAAACAGCTTAAGAGGGAGAATTATGAAAGCTAAAATAAATAATAAGGGAACAACAATGATAGAGGTTGTAGTTTCAATAACTATTTTAAGTTTGTTAACTTTACCTATAATCACCTTATTTTATGAATCTGTAAAAATGAATAAAAAGTCTCAAGAACAAATGACTGCTACAATACTTGCAGAGAATTTTATAGAAGATATCAAAACATCGGAAAATTTAAATATTGGACAAGTTACTAAATATGAGAATGGGTTTAATATAAATATAAAAATAGAAGAAATTGAGAAAGAATTAGAAGAACAGAATAAAAAAGATAATATTTGTATTTTAAATGAATCGTTATTTAAAATTACTGTAGAAATAGTGAAAGAAAATACACTACTAGAAAAAATAGTTAGTTATAAACTAATTATATAAATAGGATGTGTGTTTATGATTAAAAAAAATGAAGGATCTGTATTAGTTATTGTTCTTATATCCACTTCATTAATAGTACTTATGGGAATAGTTAGTTTTTCTATGTCATCTAATAACTTGATTATGAGAATGATGGATAGCAAGCTTAGGAAAGGATATTATATAACTGATGGTGTAAGTGAAGAAGGATACTTAAATGTATGCAAAATAGTAAATCAAGGACTTACCTATAGCTATAATAAAGTGATAGAAGAATCTTTAAATCAACAATATATTGAAGACAAAGAAAAAATTGATGAAAACAAGCTATTTATAGAAACATTTAAAAAATATATTAAAACCAGGAAAGTAATTGGAAAATATATGATTGAATGGTATGTAGAAAATAAAAATAATTATAGAACAATAGAAGAGGAAAATATTGAGATATATGCTAATTTAGAAGAAGAAACCAATATTTTTTTATTAGATTTAAGCTTTTTATATAACAAAGATAACCTTACTAAAAGAATAAAAGTAACTTATGAAATAAGACTACCATGCTTTGAAGACTTAAATAAAAATATAGACATAAAAGATATAGTAAAAATAATAGATTGGAAAAATCTTTATTAGCTTATAAGGAGAAATAAATCTATGAATAATAAAGGAGTTACTTTAATAGAATTATTAGTTTCTATGAGTATAGGTAGTATACTAATTATAATAACTTTGTCATTAGTAATAAGCGGATTAAAGTTATCGGAAAGGATTAACGATGATATAGAAGTACAGCAACATGGCGTATTTAGTACGACATATATGCTAAAAAAAATAACGCATGCCCAAAATGTATATTCATTAAAAGGCAGAAATGGGATAAGAGATATTGATAGCAAAGAGCAAGTAGAGCTAGGGACAATTGTACTAAAAACTAATGAATCAGATTTTTCTGGATATACATTTAATATAAAATCTAATCCTTATACCAAAAACTATAGTCTAAAATATGGAGAAAGCTTATATGAAATGGGAAGTATAGAAATTGGAAACTTTATAGAAAGCATAAAAGTAAATTCATTACCATACTACTCAAGTTATTCAAATGCTAAGGGATTAGAATTTATTTTTAAAATAAAAAAAGATAATGCAAGTGTTATATTAAGAAAAAAAGCTTACTTTAAAAATTTTAAAAAATAGAATTATATTTTAAATTATAAAAAAGGGAGCTTAATGCATGAATAAAGATTATGATAATAAAGGATTAAGTCTTATTGAACTATTAATAACATTATCTATATTTTGTATTATAGTATTGCTTGCATTACCTAAGTTTTTTACAAATGATTATGAATTAGTACAAAAAACAAGATTACTAGGTAATGATATAAGAATGGCTAGATACTTAGGGATGAGTAAAAGTGCAGGAATGTACGAAGTCTATTTTGGAAAGGATTCTTATAAATTTTCTTACGGAATTAAAATCATAAAAGAAGTGAATTTTGGCAAAAATTTTGAAATGCTATCCAGTTTTACAAAAAGTAGAGTAAATTTCAATCGAAATGGACATCCTAATGGTGGAGGAACAGTAACTATTTACGATAAACGTACAGGTAAGTTTTGTGATATAACTATAATTCCAGGTACAGGGAGAATCTTAATAAAAGATAAAATTTATGAAAATGAGAAGTTAAAAATAAACAGATGATTATTTAATAAGACTTTTAATAATACTAAAGTAGTAAACTTATTTTTCTCTATTCAAATAAATGAAATTATGATATTATATTATGGGAATTCTAACAATTTAAACAATGCATTACCAAATAATAACTGAACATTTATACATAAGATCTAAAATTCTTAAAAATTCATGATCTATATATAACAACAAATAACAGGAGGTTTAAATATGATTTCAGCAGGTGATTTTAGAAAAGGACTAACAATTGAAATTGACGGAGACGTTTATCAAGTACTTGATTTTCAACATGTAAAACCTGGTAAAGGAGCAGCTTTTGTAAGAGCAAAAATAAAGAATATTATGAATGGTGGTATAAAAGAGAATACTTTTAATCCAAGTGATAAGTTCCCGAAAGCTCATATAGAAACTAAAGAAATGCAATATCTATATAATGATGGAGAACTTTATTACTTTATGGATACAGAAACATATGAGCAAATTCCATTAGATCATGAGCAAGTGGAGGAAGCAATTAAATATATAAAAGATAATGATACAGCTGTTGTTAGATTTTATCAAGGAAAAGCATTCGAAGTCCAAGCTCCAAACTTCGTTGAATTATTAGTAACTCATACAGAGCCAGGAGTAAAAGGAGATACTGCTACAGGAGCTACTAAACCAGCCACAGTGGAAACAGGCGCAGTTGTACTAGTACCTTTATTCATAAATATAAATGATAAGATTAAAATAGATACAAGAACTAATGAGTATTTGTCAAGAGTTTAGGCAATACTATACAAGAGTATAGTTTAATCTAAGGAGGTTACTAATTTGGAATTTTTAAGAGAAAGGATTTCTTATCTTAGAGGATTAGCAGAAGGTTTAGAAATCGAAGAGAGTAGTAGGGAAGGTAAATTACTTCTACATATAATAGATACTCTAGATGATTTTGCTGATGCTATAATAGAAAATAATGAGAATCAAGAAGACTTAGAAGATTATGTAGAATGTATAGATGAAGACTTAACAGATTTAGAAGATGAAATATACGTAGATTTAGATGATGAATTCGAAGACTATGACTATGAGGATGATGACGATATAGAATATGTGGATGTAGAATGTCCTCATTGTAGTGAGACTATATATTTAGATAGAGAACTATTGGATGATGAAACTATTTGTCCAAATTGTAAAGAAAATATGATTAAAGATATATAGTTTATACAAATTAATAACAATTGTGAAATAAGCCTAAAAAATATAGGCTTATTTTTATTTTTTGGTAATAATATCGAAATCTTGTCATATCTATATATAGAGAAAGGAGGACATGTTATGGTTCTAAGTATGAATAAGAATTTTATAAAAAAAGATAGCTTAGAAACTCTTAGCTTTAATGGATTTAGTTTAGTAATACAATATATAGATTTAGAGTTAAAAGAATTACTAGAAAAAATACCATCTGATATATCACAAAGAATAGAAGAAATTAGACTAAGAGTAAATAGACCTTTAATGATATATTTTGAAGGAAAGGACTATTTTTTAAGTAAAAATGGACAGTTATTATATCCTCATAGTTCTGACCTTAGATCAGATGAGTATTTTTTGATTGAGCCTATACATATAATCAATACCTTTCAAGTAATGAGTAATTATTCTGTTTATTCTATAGAAAATGAACTTAAGAGGGGTTTTATAACTATAAAAGGTGGACATAGAATAGGTATTGCAGGAAGAATGGTATATGGTGAAAATAATATAGAAACTATGAAAGATATTTCTTCAATTAATATTAGGATAGCAAGACAAAAATTAGGAGTGTCAAATAAATTTATGAAATATATTTTAAAAGATAGAAACACAATATATCACACATTAATAGTCTCGCCGCCACAATGTGGTAAGACTACTATTTTAAGAGATCTAATAAGAAATATAAGTAATGGATATAGTGAATATAATTTTTCAGGACTTAAAGTAGGAGTGATAGATGAAAGGTCTGAGATAGCAAACATGTATAATGGACAACCGCAAAATGATATTGGAGTTAGAACGGACGTTTTAGATGGTTGTAATAAATATGATGGATTAACTATGCTTATAAGGTCTATGTCTCCTAATGTAATAGCTACAGATGAAGTTGGAGATTTATTAGATATAAAAGCAATACATGAAGCAATAAAGGCAGGAGTTAAGGTTATAGCTACAGTGCATGGACAAGATATAGAGGATATAAAAACTAGACCTAATTTAAAAAATATAATTAAAGAAAATATATTTGAAAGAATAATTATTCTAGACAATTCTAAAGGTATAGGAACTGTTAAAGATATAATTGATGGGAAATCGTATGAAAGTATATTAAAGAAAGAGGGATTACATGCTTCTAGTTAAAATAATAGGATGCCTATTGACATTGTCATCATGTAGTTTACTAGGGTTTAATTATAGTAAAAGATATGCAAATAGATTAAATAATTTAGTATTTATTCAAAACTGTATTCAGTTATTAGAAACAGAAATAATATATTCAGCTAATCCTATACCAGAAGCTTTAGAAAATACATATAAAAAGGGAAATAAAAAAGTATCATTTATTTTTAAAGATATAAAAGATCATTTAATTTCTAATAAAAATATAAGTTTGTATGAAAGTTTCAAATATAATTTTTATTTATCTAAGGATAAATTATATTTAGAAGAAGAAGATATAGAAATGATGTTACTATTTGGTAGAAATTTAGGTCTTTCAGATAGAATGGATCAACAAAAACATTTTAAATCTATATTAATGAACTTAAAAACACAACAAGATGATGCTGAAGATAAAAAGAATAGAAATGCTAAAATGTACAAAAATTTAGGGGTGTTACTTGGACTGGCTTTAGTATTAATTTTATATTAGAAGGGAGATTTAAATGATGAGTGTTGATTTAATATTTAAAATTGCAGGAATAGGAATTGTTGTTGGAATATTACATACTGTATTGGCTAAGATCGGAAAAGAAGAGTATGCATATATAGCGACATTAGCAGGAGTAGTTATTGTTTTAACTATGGTCATAGATATAATAAGTAAGCTATTTGACAATATAAAATCTGTATTCAGACTTAACTAAGTAGGAAGTGATAATATGGATGTAATTAAAATCGTAGGTATTGGAATAGTAGCGACTATACTATCAGTTATTTTAAAGCAACAAAAACCGGAATATGCCTTACAGTTAAGTTTGGTAACGGGATTAATAATTTTTTCATTCGTAATATCTCAACTTAGTTATGTAATTGATATATTAGAAAGCTTAGCTAAAAAGGTAAATTTAGACTTTTTATATTTCCCTATAATACTTAAAGTTATAGGGATATCATATATAGCTGAATTTGGAGCTCAGATATCAAGAGACGCTGGAGAAGGTGCTATTGCTTCTAAGATAGAGCTTGGAGCTAAAGTTATAATTATGGTTTTAGCAGTTCCAATATTGATGTCATTACTAGATATAGTTATAAAAATAATACCTTAAAGGTAGGGAGAGAATATGCTAAAGAAAATATCTATTATTTTAATGACAATATTTATTATATCTATACCATCATGTGTTCTAGCAAATAAGGAAGAAGATAAGTCTATAAGTATAGATAGTCTTATAAAATCTCAAATAGAGAAACTAGATATAGGAGAATTAGAGGAAGTAATAGATGAGATAAATAAGAATACTAATGAGTTTTTACCTAAAATAAATTTAAAAGAATATCTAACATCAATGATTAAAGGTAAAGAAGTACTAGGATGGGATGAAATAGCAAAGGGAATGATTAAAACTTTATTTAAAGAGGTTATTGCTAACTGGAGTATTTTAAGTAAAGTTCTTTTCCTCAGTATTATTTGCTCTATTTTAACTAGTCTACAAGGAGCTTTTGAAAATGAAACAATTAGTGAATTAGCTTTTTATGTATGTTATTTAATATTAATATCCTTATCGATAAAAAGCTTTATTATAGCCATAGATATAGCAAAAGATGCCATATCTAATATGGTTATTTTAATGCAAGCACTACTTCCAGTTTTAATAACATTACTTTTAGCAGTAGGGGCATTTACTACATCAACGCTATTTCAACCAATAGTATTAGGAAGTGTAAGTGTAGTAGGAACTTTAATGAAAGATATAATATTACCACTGATACTGTTTAGTACAATAATAGGGATAGTTAGCAAAATATCATCGAAAATTCAAATTACTAAGCTTTCTGGATTAATAAGGCAAATATCTCTTTATATAATAGGGATATCTATAACATTATTTATGGGAATCATGTCTATACGAGGAGCTATAGCGCCTAAAATGGATGGACTTACTATAAAAACAGCAAAGTTTGCTGTAGATAAGTTTGTACCAATAGTAGGTAAATTTTTATCTGATACTATGGAAACTGTAGTTGGATGTTCTACGATAATAAAAAACGGTGTAGGTATAATTGGGATGATTGGATTATTTTTGATAAGTATAATTCCTATAATAAAAATGATCTCTTTAATTTTCGTATATAAGTTTACAACTGTAGTTATAGAACCAATAGCAAATCCTAGAATAGTAGAATCATTAACAGAAATAAGTAAAGCTTTGACTTTAGTGTTAGCAGTAATAGCTATAGTAACTGTAATGTTTTTTATAACAGTGACTATAATAATAGGGGCTGGAAACACTACTGCAATGTTTAGGTAGGTGATGACAATAATGATAGATTTTTTAAAAGATTGGATAATAGATATAGTTTCATTAATAATTATAATTACTTTTTTGGAAATAATACTTCCAAATGGAAATATGAGAAAATACATAAAGACAGTCATAGGCTTACTTATAATAATAATTCTAATAACACCACTTACCAAAGTGTTTAATAAAAATATAGATATAGAAAGAGAAATTTTTTTAAATATAGATAAATATAAATCATATAGAACGGAAGAAAATCAAAAGTTCAAGGAAAGCCAGAATGAACAGGTAATGAATATATATAAGGAAAGAATAATAAATGAATTAAAAGAACTAGTTTTAAGAGAGACAGGATACAATGTTATAGCAGCGTCAGTTCAAGTTACTGAAGATGAAAATAAAGAGGAATATGGAAGCATAAATAGATTGGAATTAACTATTTCTAAAAAAAATCAAAAAATGAGTAATAAAATTGGAGATACAAAAATAAATATAAATAAAGTTAATAATATTACAATAAAAACAAGTACAAGCAATGAGAAAAAACTAGCTTCTACTGACACTAGTTCTGACGTAGTTGCAAATGTACGTGAAGTAATATCGAATTATTATGGTATATCACAAGACAAAATTTTAATTCACTTGGAAAAAGATAAAAATAGTTAGGGGGAAAAGTATGATAGAAAAGATTAAACAATTATTAGCTAAGAATAATTCCAAAAAATTTTTTTTTAATCTTATAATAGCACTATGTATAGGAATATTATTAATAATAGTATCAGATACCTTTTTGACAAAAGAAAATAAAAAAGAATCTAAAAGCATAAGTAATGAAATAGGAAAAAATAATACAAATATAAAAGAAAACGATTTAATACAAGATTATGCTAGTAGTTTAGAAAATAAACTAGAAACTATATTACAAGAAATGAATGGAGTAGAAAATGTAAAAGTTATGATTACTTTAGAAGATACTGCTGAAAGAGTACCAATATTCAACACAACTAAAAAGAATGAAAAAACTAATGAAAATGACGGGCAAGGAGGTGCTAGGGAAGTCTTTAGAGAAGATGTAAGTCAAGAAGTAGTAACTACTGAAGGGGATTCTTTAATGGTAATTAAAGAAGTAAAGCCAAAAGTTAAAGGAGTAATAGTTGTTGCTAATGGAGCTGAAAATATAGTAGTTAAAGAAAAGTTATATTCAGCGGTAAAAACCGTTCTTGGAATATCAGGGAGTAAGGTTGAAGTATATTCAAGTAAAAAAGGGGGCATTTCAGATGAAAATTAAAAAATTATTTCACAGAAAAGAGGTATTAATGACAGCACTAGTATTTTTATTAGTTGTTGTTGGATATTTAAATTATCATTTAACACAAAGATCCTTATTAAACTCTTCTACTAATGAATATAAGAACTATGAAGAGGAAGAACTAAAAAAAGCTAATAAAAGTTTAAATGGAAAAGTAGAAGAAACAGTATCAGAAAATGTAAATAAGTCAAAACTACAAGATATGGAAGTAGTTGATAGTAAACAAAATAAAGATATATCAAGTATTAAAAAGGATGTAAATGAAAATATTGAAACTACTATAAGTAAAGAAGAGAGTATGAAAAATCAAAATTATTTTGTAGAACATAGACTATCTAGAGATAAGTTAAGGGCTGAACTTATAGACAGGTTAAATGTAATAGTAGGTGATGATAAAACTACATCAGAAGTTAGAGCAAATGCTCAAAAAGAAATTGTTAGTATTGGTAAAATAGCAGAAACAGAACTATATATAGAAGGACTTATCAAAGGAAAAGGATTTGAAGATGCTTTAGTATTTTTAAAAGAAGATAGTGCTAGAATAGTAGTAGATGTAAAAGAACTAACAGAACAAGATGTTGCAAAGATTCTTGAAATAGTTAAAACTGAAACTAAACTGGAACCAAATAATATTAAAATTATGAAAAAGATTTAGTAATGTTTGTAAAAATACATATGTTCTGATATAATAACTCTATAAGATAAAGGTAAACTGGAGGTGAATGGCTTGTCTAATTCTGAAAAAAACAATGAGATTATGGACTATGGTCAAATAAAGATAGCGGATGAAGTAGTGGGAATTATTGCAGGTTTAGCTGCTACAGAGGTAAAAGGTGTGGCTGGTATGAGTAGCGGACTAGCCGGTGGAATAGCAGAAATGTTAGGTAGAAAAAATCTATCTAAGGGAGTAAAAGTAGAAGTAGGAGAGAGAGAAGCTGCTATTGATTTATACATAATAGTAGAATATGGTGTTAAAATCCCTGAAGTAGCTTGGGAGATACAAGAAAGTGTAAAGAGCGCTGTAGAAACTATGACTGGTTTAAATGTTATAGAAGTCAATATAAATATCCAAGGTGTTAATATAGAAAAAGAGAACAAAGAAGAAGTTCAAGTCCCACAAACAACTAGAGTAAAATAATTTAAAAAAAACCCTCTGATATTTTTCAGAGGGTTAATTAGAATACAAAGGAGGATATGAGTTGAAAATTATTGACAGAATGATATTAACTTTATATACTTTTTGTCTAGCTATAATATCTGTAATATTTATCTTAATACCTTTTAATGTGGTAGAGGAGTTATCTCCTAATAAAATTAAAACGTATGTTAGTATAATGACAGGAAATTATTTATATTCTTTAATTGGTATAGTATTTTTATTGGTTAGTCTAAAACTTCTATTTTCAGGTGTAAGGAAAGGTGATAAAAGTAAGCATATTATGACTGTAATGAATTTTGGTGAGCTTAGAATTTCTTCACAAGCCATAGAAGGATTAGCTCATAATGTTATTTCTAAAATAATAGGAATTAGAGAATGTAAGATAGATGTTTTTTTTAATAACAATTCGATATCAATAATCATAAAAGGTCAAGTTACTCCAGATGTGAATATTCCAGAAGTTACGGCTGAGATTCAAAGTAAAGTAAAAGAACATGTAGAACAGAGTACAGGATTAGAAGTTGGTAATGTTAATCTAGAAGTTGTAAGTATTACAACAGCTATGAAAGTAGTAAAATAAAAAATAGAGGGTGTCAAGTTTGATAAAAGAAAGAGTAATAAGTATATTAGAAAATCATCGAGGGAAAGTTATATGTAGCTTGATAGGATTTATTTTAGCTGTTATTATACTATTAGTCGGATTTTTCAAAACTTTATTTATAATAGCCTGTGTACTAGTTGGTTACTACTTTGGGAGTAAAATAGATAATGAAGAAAATATAAGTGATATACTTGATAAAATATTACCTCCTGGAAATTTTAAATAGTACATATTAATATTAAAATTAACAAAAAATAATACTAAAGAATATTAGGAGGACTAACATGGGAAGAAAAATAGCAAGAGAATCAGCAATGAAATTATTATTTCAAATGGAAATGAATAAAGAATTTTCTCAAGAAGCTATGAATACCTTTTACGAAGTTAACGACTTTAAAGAAGATGAGAAAAATTATATACAAAATACTGTTACGGGTATTGTAAAAAATATAGAAAAACTAGATGACCTCGTAGAAAAGTTTTCACAAGGATGGAAATCAAATAGAATTGCTAAGGTAGATTTATCAATATTGAGAATAGCAATGTATGAAATAATGTTTATAGAGGATATTCCTGTAGAAGTATCAATTAACGAAGCTATAGATATAGCTAAGAAATATAGTACAAATGAGTCTAGCAAATTTATTAATGGAGTTTTAGGAGGGTTTGTTAGAAATTGGGATGATAAAAGTGAATAATAATTATTATCTAGGTATAGATACTAGTGCGTATACTACTTCTTTAGCTGTCATAGATGAAAATAGAAATGTGGTTTTTGATGAAAGAATTTTATTAGAAGTAGAAATGGGAAAAAAGGGTCTTAGACAACAAGAGGCCGTATTTCAACATATAAATAATTTACCTAAAATATTTGATAATTTGTATAAGCATATTGATGTAAAAAAGATAAAGAATATTTCTGCTAGTACTGTACCTAGGAATGTTGAAAATTCGTATATGCCTGTTTTTAAAGTATCTCAAGGACAGGCTTTTATTATTGCCAAAACCTTAAATATACCATTTAAGCAATTTAGTCATCAAGATGGACATATTGGTGCCGGAATTCTCGGTTGCGGGATAGAGGATATTGAAGACTTCTTGGCCTTGCATATATCTGGAGGAACTACTGAGCTTCTTTATGTAAAAAATGATAAAAATAACTATAACATTGAAATTATAGGTGGAAGCAAAGATATAAGTGCTGGACAACTAATTGATAGAGTAGGAGTTAAATTAGGGATGAATTTTCCTTGTGGAAGAAGCATGGATATATTATCATTAAAATGTGATGATCTACAAAAGAATATGCCTATAAGTGTTAAAGACACATGGGTTAACTTTTCGGGTGTAGAAACAATGTTTTACAAAGATATAGATAATCAAAAATATGATAATGAGGCTATAGCTAAAAGAGTATTTTATGTTATAGGAGAATCTTTATCTAGAATGGTGCAATTTTCTTTTAAAAAGTATAAAACTAAAAAGATTATTGTTATAGGTGGAGTAGCTTCAAACTCATATTTAAGAAGCATTTTTAAAAAGAATATAACTGATAAAAAAATAGGTGATGTTTATTTTCCACCAAAAGAAATGTGTACGGATAATGCGATAGGTATAGCTTATTTAGGAAATATAAAAGAAGGTTTTTAAATTAAAGTGGAGGAAAACTATGGACATAAAGCCTTTGAAAGTAAGTGAGTTAAATCAATATATAAAAAGAATACTAATTAGTGATCCTATTCTTTATAATATCAATGTAGAAGGAGAAATTTCCAATTTTAAGCATCACTATAACGGTAATGTTTACTTTACGCTAAAAGATAAAGATAGTAAATTAAAATGTATTATATTTGAAGAAACTTATGAAGAGATAGAATTTGTACCTAAGGATGGAATGGAAGTAGTTTTAACAGGATATATTTCTGTTTATGATAGAGAAGGGACTTATCAATTACATGTTAAAAATATAAAGCCAAAAGGTATAGGATATCTATATGAAGAGTTTGAAAAACTAAAGAAAGAATTACGAAAAGAAGGTCTTTTTGATGAAGCAAACAAGAAAAAACTACCATTTTTACCTAGGAAAATAGGTGTAATTACTTCTATTACAGGAGCAGCTATAAAGGATATAATTAATAATATTAAAAGAAGATCTCCTATGATTAATATATTAATATATCCTGTATTAGTTCAAGGGAAAAATGCTTCAAAGGATATATGTGGTGCCTTAGAATATTTTAATGAAAGAGACGATATTGATGTTATAATTCTAGGAAGAGGTGGAGGTTCTATAGAAGAACTTTGGTCTTTTAATGAAGAGAATGTTGCAAGATCTATATTTAAATCTAAGATACCAATTATATCTGCTGTAGGACATGAGACTGACTTTACTATTTCAGATTTTGTATCAGATGTTAGAGCGTCAACTCCATCAGTAGCTGCAGAAATATCAGCTCCTTTAAAAGATGATCTAAATAGCAAATTGAGTTATTTACTAGTTTCTTTAGTTAACTATCAAGATAATTTAATGAATATGAAAAAAGAACACGTGCAATTACTAGGGAACACAGTACTAGATAAAAGTCCATTTCATGCTATTAAAAGTGATAGAGAATGTCTAAACTCTTTATTGAGTAAATTAATAGTTTCTATAGAATTAAAGAAAAAAGATACAAATATAAAGCTTGAAAGCTTGGGTGAAAGAATGCATGCTCTTAGTCCTTTATCTGTACTAAATAGAGGATATGCTTTTATACAAAATAAAGAAGGAAAAGTGATAAAATCAGTAGAAGAAATAGAGAAGCAAGAAGTATTGGAATTAAAACTAAGAGATGGTAAGATTGGTGTAACTGTTAATGATATTATTGAGAAGGAAGGAAATCAGTAATGGATAACAATATTTTAGAACTTTCATTTGAAGAAGCTATTTCAAAATTAGAAAACATAGTAAAAGATCTAGAAAAAGGGGATTTGACTTTAGATGAATCATTAGAAGAATTTCAAGAAGGAATACAACTTTATAGACATTGCAATGAAATTTTAAATAAAACAGAAGGAAAAATAAAAGTCATTTTGGAAGATAATGCAAAAGATATAACTGAATTAGACTATGATAATATTGACTTTTAGGAGGTACTTATGGATTTACTAAAAGAGATAAATAAATATAAAAAAATAATAGAAAAAAAATTAGAAGAAGTACTACCTAAAGAGGACTGTATGCAAGGAAAGTTATGTGAAGCAATGAGATATAGTATATTTGCTGGAGGAAAGCGAATAAGACCTATATTAAATTTAAAAACATATGAGTTAATAAGTGGTGAGGGCTATGAGAAAGCTCTACCCCTTGCAGCTGGAATAGAAATGATTCATACATATTCTCTTATACATGATGATCTTCCTGCTATGGACAATGATGATTATAGAAGAGGGAAGTTAACTAATCATAAAATTTATGGAGAAGCAATGGCTATTTTAGCTGGAGATGCTCTTTTGAACCTATCTTATGAAACAATGGTAAGTTCCATTTTAGAAGATACTAGAAATAGCTTACTATACGCTAAAGCGGTTAAAGAAATAGGAAGTGCTTCTGGTATTTATGGAATGATAGGCGGACAATCTGTAGATATGATGTCTTCTAATAATATTACGGATAAAGAAAAATTAAATTTTATACATAATAATAAAACTACGGCACTAATCGAAGCGTCAATCGTTTCTGGAGGAATGTTAGCTAATGGAACAGAAGAAGAGATATACGCTTTAAGGCAGTATGGAAAAGCAATAGGTCTATGCTTCCAAATAAGAGATGATATATTGGATAAAATAGGAGATAAAAATAAAATAGGAAAAAAGGTAGGAAGTGATGAGTCAAATAATAAGCTTACATATATAACCCTTTATGGAATAGAAAAATCTATAGAAAAAACTAAAGAGTTATATAATAAAGCGATTGATTCATTGAAAGTATTTAAAGGAAAGAATACATTATTTTTAGAAAACTTAGCTGATTACTTAGTATATAGAGAAAATTAGAATTAAAATTAATTTATAAAATGTTTTAAAGAGTGAAACAATAAATCTAATTTTATGGGATATAATATATAATACAAATATTAAGGAATTTGAACTACATTAGTTAATATGCTATAATTAAATTTACTTAGTCTAGAGTGGTGCAGTATTCTAGTCAGTCAAACTAATTTTGAAGGCGGGGCTAAAAATCCGTCATATGGCACATCGATGAAGTCCCTGGTTTCGGCTTCTGACGCCCCGTCGGGGGTCGTTTCTGGGAGTAAGGAGGATGGGGCGATCTGCAAGGGCATGCAGGCGTTGACCCTACCTTCGTGGAGACTCGAATATTAATATAATGTTTGAGATAAACCTACAATAGTAGTTACAGCTACTTGTAGTGTAGCCTGCCTTGCGTGAAATAGGCGGAACACAGGTGTAGCTTTGAAACCTATGGGCCCATAGAATGATAAGCTTTGCTGTGGAAACCTATTTTGCAAAAGAGGCTAGAAATTAGTGTAGCTGCAGAGGAAATCTCCTAGACTGTTCTAAATGAGGTATATTTAGGGATTACAGTGCGGACTAAGTGGTAATCTAGCTCTATTTTTGGCGACAGAGTAGAGGTAGGATTAAAGGGAAACCGCTGATTTGGCGACAAACAGTTCTTACCTGGGAAATCCTGCTAGACCTCAAGCCGTAAAATTTACCTAATATACTACCACTCATGCTGATAGCTTTTGCTATCAGCTTTATTTCTATGTTTACATGTGGAGGATATATATTGAATAAAGATAAAAAAAGTTTAATAGATTTAGATATTTTTAAAAAATATAATGTAAAATGGATACTTTCAATAAGTATTTGGACTTTCGCATTAGCTATAGGCGTAAGCTTGATATCAGAAAATATACTAAGAAATCTTGACATATTAATGGCTGTCATAAGTTTAATAGGTATTATTATAATTGGGGTTGTTTTTGATATAATAGGAATATCGGTTGCTGTATCTGATGAAAAGATATTTCATTCTATGGCTGCTAATAATATTAAAGAAGCAAAATATGCAATAAAATTAGTGAGAAATGCAGGGCAAGTATCAAACTTTTGCAATGATGTAATAGGAGATATTTGTGGAATAATAAGTGGATCAGCAGGTGCTATTATAGTTTTAAGATTGATAAATCAATATGGATTTAAAGAAGGTACTTTTGTAAGTATAGTAATGACAGGAATAATAGCTTCTTTAACTGTTGGAGGAAAAGCCATAGGTAAAGAAATTGCTATATATAATTCTGAAAAAATAATATTTAGAGTATCTAAAATTTTCATGTTTTTACATACTAAATTAGGAATCAGAGTTCTTCCTAGTTTAAAAAAGAAAAAGAAAAAGTGAGGATGAATAGAGTGAAGAACTTACTTTCAAATTATGTTGGACTAGAAGAAATAAAAAATATGGATACTAAAGAATTAACTTTTTTAGCTGAAGATATAAGAAAGTTTATAATAGATTCAGTTTCAAGAACAGGAGGACATCTTGCATCAAATTTAGGAGTTGTTGAACTTACTATAGCTATTCATAGGGTGTTTGATAGTGGAAAAGATAGAATAATATGGGATGTAGGACATCAATCATATGTTCATAAGATATTGACAGGAAGAAAAGATAAGTTCCATACACTAAGACAATACAAGGGATTAAGTGGATTTCCAAAAAGAAAAGAAAGTTCTCATGATGCATTTGATACAGGACATAGTTCAACTTCTATATCAGCTGGATTAGGATATGCCTTATCGAGAGATATAAAAAAAGAGGACTATGATGTTGTATGTGTAATTGGAGATGGTGCTATGACAGCAGGGATGGCATTTGAGGCTTTAAATCATGCAGGAGATACAAAAACTGACTTAATAGTAATACTTAATGATAATGAGATGTCAATATCAGAAAACGTAGGCGGATTATCAAAATACTTGGATAAAATAAGAACTACACCTACTTACTTTAAAATGAAAGAAGACGTTGAAAGTATACTTAACAGTATACCTGCTATTGGAAAAAGAATGTTTAAGACAGCAGAAAAAGCTAAAGATAGTTTGAAGTACTTTTTACTTCCAGGAATGTTTTTTGAAGATTTGGGATTTAAATATCTAGGTCCTGTTGATGGACATAATATAAATGAAATTATAGATGCTCTAGAGAGAGCTAAATCTGTTAAAGGTCCAGTTTTAATCCATGCAGTTACTAAAAAGGGAAAAGGATATAAACCAGCGGAACAATATCCAGATAAATTTCATGGAGCTTCATCTTTCGATGTAGAAACAGGACTATCTTTAAGTAAAGAAACAAATTTAACTTATTCAGATGTACTAGGAAATACATTGGTAGATCTAGCAAAAAAAGATGATAAAATTTTAGCAATAACTGCAGCTATGCCATCAGGTACAGGATTAGATGATTTTAAAGAAAAATTTACAAATAGATTTTTTGATGTAGGAATTGCTGAACAACATGGAGTTACATTAGCGGCTGGATTTGCGGCTAATGGAATGAAACCTTTTTTTGCAGTTTATTCTACGTTTTTACAAAGAGCTTATGATCAAATACTACATGATGTATGTATTCAGAATCTTCCTGTGACGTTTGCTATAGATAGAGCTGGATTAGTTGGTAATGATGGAGAAACTCACCATGGAGCTTTTGATTTATCATATCTATCACACATACCTAACATGACAATTATTGCACCAAAAGATAAAAATGAATTTATTAAAATGATAAAGTTTGCATCAGAGTTTAATGGCCCTATAGCTATAAGATATGCTAAAGGTAATTGTTATGACTTATCTTTAGTTAAAAATGATGATCTTCCTATAGAATATGGTAAAGGTGAATTATTAAATCAAGGAAGAGATATAGCAATGATTGCTACAGGAAAAATGGTTGAACAAGGATATAAAGTTTTAGAGAGATTAAAAGCAAAAGGAAAAAATATAACTTTAGTTAATGCCAGGTTTATTAAACCGTTAGATGAGGAGCTTATACTAAAAATATCTAAAAGCCATTCTATAATAATGACTATGGAAGACAATGCTAAAATAGGAGGACTAGGAAGTCTCGTTAATAGTTTATTGATGAGAAATGGTTATAAAGGAGAAGTTATAAATATAGGACTTCCTGATGAGTTTATAGAACATGGAAGTGTAGAAGAACTTTTCAAGGAACACGGAATGGATATTGACAGTATAACAAATTTAGTCATGGATAAATTTAATATATAGGGGCGATAAAATGAAAAAAGAGAGAATAGATGTTCTGTTAGTTGAAAAGGGATTAGTTGAAAGTAGAGAAAAGGCTAAGAAATATATAATGGCAGGACTAGTATTCGTAGATAATGAAAAAGTAGATAAAGGAGGAACTAAAGTTTCAGTAGAAGCTGAGATTATAGTTAAAGGAAATCCAATACCATATGTTAGTAGAGGTGGGTTAAAGCTTGAAAAAGCATTAAAAGAATTCCCTGTATCTATAGAAGATAAAGTTGCTCTTGATATTGGAGCTTCTACAGGTGGATTTTCAGATTGTATGCTGAAAAATAATGTTAGAAAAGTATATGCAATAGATGTAGGATATGGTCAACTTGCTTGGAAAATAAGAAGTAATGAAAAAGTAGTACCAATGGACAGAACTAATATTCGATATGTAAAAAAAGAAGATATTGGAGAACTAGCAAGCTTTGTAAGTATAGATGTTTCATTTATTTCTCTTAAATTGGTTTTACCTGTTGTGAAAGAATTGACTACTGAAGATGTAGAAATTATAGCTTTAATAAAGCCACAGTTTGAAGCAGGAAGGGATAAAGTAGGTAAGAAAGGTGTTGTAAGAGATATAAACATACACAAAGAAGTAATTAAAAATATATATGAATATTGTAAAAGTATAGGATTTAATTTTAGTGGATTGACTTATTCCCCTATAAAGGGAGCAGAAGGTAATAGAGAATATTTAGCTTATATAGTAAAAAAAGATGTTGATAATGTAAATATAGATGAACTAATAGATAAAGTTGTAGAAGAATCACATAGTGATCTATAAGTATATAAAATCTGCTAATTGTTTAAAATATTTAATATTGTATATGTTAATAAAATATAATAAATTAATACTTAAAATTTTATAAAAAATTTGGTATTATCTAATTATAAATAATTATTAGTGTATATTCATTAATAAACATCCTTTAAAACTAAAATAGTAAAGGAGATAATCAAAATTGAAAAAATATGCAAGACAATCAAAAATTTTAGAGCTTATAGAGGCATATGAGATAGAAACTCAAGAAGATTTAGCAGAATATCTGAAAAAAGCAGGAATAGATGTAACTCAAGCTACAGTTTCTAGGGATATTAGAGAACTCAGGCTAGTTAAAGTTTTATCTAAAAGTGGTAAATATAAGTATGCTGTTATGGGACAAAATACAGAAGGCACTACAGATAGACTTATAAAGATTTTTAAAAACTCTATGATTTCAGTAGATGTTGCTGGACATTTATTAGTTATAAAAACGATACCAGGAGCAGCACAGATATGTGCTTCAGCAATAGATTCATTAGGGATAGAAGAAATCATTGGAACAATAGCAGGAGATGATACTATATTTGTTGCTATTAATTCTATAGAAAAAATAAAAGAAATATTAAGTATTTTTAATGAGCTTTTGAGTTAGAAATTAGGAGGTTTTGAAATGCTCCTTGAACTTAATATAGAAAACTTTGCAATAATAGATAAAGTAAGTATTTCTTTCACGAAAGGATTAAATATAATAACTGGAGAAACGGGAACTGGAAAATCTATAATAGTTGATGCAATAGCTTTAGTGTTAGGTAGTAGAGCTGATAAAGATTACATTAGATCTGGAGCAGAAAAAGCTGTAATAGAAGCAATATTTTGTTTAGAGCAGATTAGCATACTAAAAAATACGTTTGAGCAATATGGAATACCGTTAGAAGAAGATAACTTAATACTTATATCAAGAGAAGTTCATGTTAATGGTAGAAGTATATCTAGGATAAATGGGAGAGCAGTTACTTTAAGTATGTTAACTGAGGTTACAAACAAAATTATAAATATACAGAGTCAACATGAAAATCAATCTCTTTTATCAAAAGAAAGGCAATTGGAACTTATAGATTTACTAGGAAAAGATGTTATAGATGAAGTTAGAAAAAAAGTTAGATTAGAATATAGAAATTTGTCATTGTTAAAAAATAAACTTAACAGGCTATATCAAAATGAAATGGAAAGACAAAGAGAAATAGATTTATTAAAATTTCAGATAGAAGAAATTGATGAGGCTGATTTGAAACCTAATGAGGAAGAAAATATAGTAAATGAATATAATATGTTATCAAATTCAGAAGAAATTTCAAATACAATGATCAATGTCTTACAAGAATTAATTTCAGATAGCTATGGTTCTAAAGGAATAGTTGATAGATTAACTAATTTATTTATGATGCTAGATAAGCTTGAGAAGTATGATAAAAATATAAAATCATATGCTGAAATAATAGAAGGGGTAACTTATCAAATTCAAGATGTAGCTAGAGATATAAGAAAATATGAAAGTAATATAGACTATGATCATGAAAAATTAATTGTACTGGAAAAAAAACTAGATTTAATTAATAGACTTAAAAGAAAATATGGAACTACTGTAGAGGAAATATTAAGTTATAGAGATAGTATAAATGATCGATTACAAACAATTTTAAATTTAGATGAAGAAATAAAAAAATTAAAAACTGAAATAATTGAAATGGAAAAAGTTTTAAATGATTATTGTAAACAACTAACCAGTGAAAGACAAAAAATATGTAAAGATCTTGAAAAGCAAATAATAAAAGAATTTGAAGAATTAAATATGGGAGAAACTATTTTCAAAGCTAATATAAATAAGCTAGATTACTTTACAGATAATGGAGTTGATGAAATAGAGTTTTATATTTCAACTAATCCAGGACAACCCTTAAAGTCTTTATCTAAAATTGCTTCTGGAGGAGAGATGTCTAGGATATTATTAGCATTCAAAAGTATATTAGCAGAAATTGATAGTATACCATCGTTAATATTTGATGAAATAGATACTGGAATAAGTGGCAGAACTGCACAAATAGTTGGAGAAAAAATTCTAAAAATTTCTAAGACTCATCAGATAATATGTATAACGCATTTACCGCAGATAGCTGCAATGGCCGACACTCATTTTTTAATAACCAAAAATATTAGTGAAAATAATACTAGCACTAGTATTAAAAAAATAAATATGGAAGAAAGAGTAGAAGAAATATCTAGATTAATAGGTGGAGTTAGCTTGACTACTACGACTAAACAACATGCGAAAGAAATGATAAGTTTATCTCAAAAGATAAAAAAATAGCATTTTTTAACAAAAAGCATCTTTATTTAAAGATGCTTTTTGTTTTTAAGATTTTAATTATCAGAATTTAATAATAAAATAATCTTATTTGAAAAATATCTATTATGAGGAAATTAAGATTTCTATTAACATATAAATAAATATTTGTACAGAATAATTTTTTATGAAAAAGGCTAAATTAAATTTACTGAAACTTTTTAATTCAAATTACAGAATCTAGCTATTTAATTTGGAGGTGGCCCAAAGACAAGGGAAAATGGGAGAGTGATTTTGTTTGACTAAAAACCTTCGTCAAAAGAAGTTAGTCTTTTTTATATTAATATTAGCTTTGATTGTACCATATTCAGTTCAAATATTAAATGTACTCCATTATCCCTCACAGATAGATATAACTAGAGGAGGAAGTCAAAGACTTGATGTATTATTTCCTTTTACATTAGAGATATTAGAAAATAAAAAAGTACTAGAACTTAGTAATAAACATGAAGAAAAAATAAGAATAAAGAATAGTTATCATTTTAAACCTAGTGAAAATGGAATAGCTAAGGTAGCTATTAATTTTTTAGGGTTTCTTCCAATAAAACATGTAAATGTAAATGTAATAGATGATATATATTTAACTCCAGGAGGAGAAGCATTAGGTGTAAAACTAAACACAAAAGGTGTACTTGTGGTAGGTATGTCTGAAATAGAAAATGTTAATGGAGAAAAAAGTAATCCAGCAGCAGATGCAGGAATAAAAGTTGGAGATTCAGTTACTAAAATAAATGGTAAAAAGATAAAAGATGCTAATCAAGTTATAGATATTTTAAACAATGCAAAAAATGAAAAATTAAATATTACTATAGAAAGAGATAGTAAAGAAATGGTTAAAGAAGTTACTCCTATAAAAAGTAAGCAAGATAATAGCTATAGATTAGGAATATGGGTAAGAGATAAAACAGCAGGTATAGGTACGCTTACATTTTATGATGAAAAATCTAAAAAATTTGGAGCTTTAGGACACTCTATAACAGATGTAGACACGGGAACACTCATGAGTATAGAAAATGGAGAAATAATGGAAGCAGAAATATCATCTATAGAACAAGGAAAAAAAGGAACTCCAGGAGAAATAAGAGGAATGTTTTTTGAAAATAATAAAGTGTTAGGAAAAATAACTTCTAACACATCTTTTGGAATATATGGAGCTATGTATAAAAATTTAAGTGATAAAAAAAGACTTCCAATAGCATTACAAAATGAAGTGCAAATTGGTAAAGCTCATATATTAACAACAATAGAAAATAGTAAGGTTGAAAAATATGAAGTCGAAATACTAAAAAAAGAAAATCAATTAAATCCTGAAACGAAAAGTATGGTAATAAAAGTAACAGATAAGAGGCTATTAAATAAAACAGGTGGAATAGTAAGAGGTATGAGTGGAAGCCCAATAATTCAAAATGGTAAAATAATAGGAGCTGTAACACATGTATTTGTAAATGATCCTACTAAAGGATATGGATTATATATAGAGTGGATGATGAAAGAAGCTGGAATCCCTTTTAAAAGTAATAACTTAGCAAATAATAAATAATATTATTAAAAATCCTCCTTTTTTAAGGGGGATTTTATAATATTATGATATAATGTAAAAGTGAAATTATTTTAAATACTATACATATTAGAAATATTAAGATTTAAGTAGACAAAATAAATTTTGTATCATTCAATATAATGTAAAAAGATATAAAAAATGTAATAAAACAATTATAAATAAAGGAAAAAGCAATTCAAAATAGAATAATCTAATAAGAAGTATTGTAAATATTGGTTGATATTATGTTAAAAATAAAAATATAAAAAGTAAGAAGGAAATATATGTCATATGTCGAATCAATATTTTGGGGATATTAATAAATTAAACTTAAAATTTGGGGGGATATTTTAGTGAATAATCAAAAAATAAATGTTTTAATAGCGGACGATAATAAAGATTTTTGTAATATTCTCAGTGAATATTTATCTACTCAAGATGATGTAGAAGTAATAGGCGTAGCAAAAGATGGAATAGAAGCAATAGATCTTATTGCTAAGAAAAATCCAGATGTTCTAGTTTTAGATATCATAATGCCACATTTAGATGGTTTAGGAGTTTTGGAAAGATTACATTCAATAGAATTGGAGACATTTCCTAAAATAATAGTTTTATCAGCAGTAGGACAAGATAAAATTACTCAAAGAGCAATCAGTTTAGGAGCAGATTATTATGTAGTTAAACCTTTTGACTTTGAAACATTTATGAAAAGAATTAGACAAGTTACAGGGAGCGCTCCAGCTATAATAGAAAGAAGAAAACAAGTTCATCAAACTACTACATCAACGTTAGTTAATTCGTCAAATTCAGGGAATACATTAGAAACTAAAATAACTAATATAATTCATGAAATAGGAGTTCCAGCACATATCAAAGGTTATTTATATTTAAGAGAAGCAATAACTATGGTGGTTGAAAACATAGAACTATTAGGTGCAGTTACTAAGGAACTTTATCCTAATATTGCGAAAAAGTTCAATACTACTCCTAGTAGAGTTGAAAGGGCCATAAGACATGCTATCGAGGTTGCATGGAGTAGAGGTAAAATAGACACTATAAATAATTTATTTGGATATACAGTTCACAATGATAAAGGAAAACCTACGAATAGTGAATTTATCGCAATGGTTGCAGATAAATTAAGATTAGAGCAGAAAATATCTTAAATGTAGAAATAATTTATTTACATGAATTACGATCCTGGTTAAAGAAAATAATGAGTATTATTATTTACCTATTAATATATTTAAGTCATCATAAATTAGACATTTCTTGTTTATTATTTAAAAACATGAGGTGTCTTTTTTATGATTAATTCTTATATAAATTATTAAAGTTAAATGATTATTAATTATTAAAAAAACTCAGAAAAATTTTGAGTTTTTTTATTTTTTAGAGTTAATTTTATAGATGGAATGACATTTTTTTTATGCCATAAAAATATTACAAATTAATTACAAAATAAAATCATTTTGGATATATAACAGCGAAATATACCAAAATTATCTATAAGCAATTAAACATAAAAAAGTAGTCAATATTATAAAAAATTATCTTGAATTTGGCATGATATGTGAAAATAATATGTAAAAATAATATAAGTGTGGATAAAAATATATATGAATGTACTTATACCTATGTATTTTACTTAAATAATGATCTTGTATAATAATTAGACATAAATCAACATTAAAATAAAAATTATTTAATCACAAGAGACAATAGATAAAAAACATTTGAAATTATTTGAATATTTTTTATTTGTTATCAACTAGTATCTAATCAGATGTTATCATAAATGATATATAAAAAGATAATATTACTTGCATTGTAAGGGCACAATTGGTTAAAATACTTATAGGTGAGACTTTTTTTATAGCTTCCATAAATAACTTTACTATTTTGGTCTATTGTAGTAAATTATTGTAGTGATAGATAAAAAATAGTATTAAAAAAGTAGACTTGGGGGATCACAAATGATTATAAAAGGTGTAGTTAAAAAAGATAGAAAGACTAAAGATCTTGTAAAAAGATTAAAGCCTGGGGACATTGCTATAATAAATCATAAAGATCTGGATGAAATTGCTGCAACTTCTCTTGCTGAATCTAAAGTAAGATGTATTTTAAACTTGGATAAGACTATAAGTGGAAAATACCCTAATCAAGGTCCAAATATACTTTTAAAAGCAGGTATACCTATTTTTGAATGTAGTGATAAAGATATTTTCAATGTGTTAGATGAAGGCGACATAATAGAATTAAAAGATAATACTATTGTATATAAAAATGACTCTATAGCACCTTGTGAAGAGCTGGACAATGAAAAGATACAACAGCTTTTAAATATAGGATATGATAATATAGAAAAGGAATTAGATAAATTTATCGAAAATACACTTGAATATGCTAAAAAAGAAAAAGGATTAGTTTTAGGTAATATTGATATACCAGAAGTAAATACAAAGATGAAAGGAAGACATGTACTAGTCGTAGTAAGAGGAAAAGATTATAAAAAAGACTTAATGGCTATGAAAAACTATATAAATGAAATGAATCCTATATTGATAGGAGTTGATGGAGGCGGAGATGCTCTATTAGAATTTGGATACACTCCTGATATTGTTATAGGAGATATGGATAGTGTAAGTGATAATTGTTTAAAAACATCCAAAGAAATAATAGTTCATGCTTATACTAATGGAAAAGCTCCTGGACTTGAAAGAGTTAAAAATCTTGGTCTAAATGCTGTTATATTTCCATCGCCGGGGACTAGTGAGGATATAGCTTTATTATTAGCATATTCTAATTATGCAGATCTGATAGTAGCAGTTGGAACTCATAATAGTATGATAGATTTTTTAGAAAAAGGAAGAAGTGGTATGGCTAGTACTTTTTTAGTAAGATTAAAAGTAGGATCAAAACTAATAGATGCTAAAGGGGTTAATAAACTATATAGAAGTAGTTTAAAACCTAGATATATGATATGGCTAGCTGCAGCAGCTTTGATACCTATTGTAGTATTGACTTTACTTTTTCCACCAATGAAAGAATTAGTACAACTTATGCAAATTAAGTTAAAGACACTATTTGGATTTTAGGAGGTGTTTGTGTGGTACCAAATGTTAAATATCATGTAATAACTGTAACATCAATATTTTTAGCTCTAGGAATCGGAATCTATATAGGATTTATGTTAGATGCACAAGATTTACTTACATCTCAAAAACAAACTATGGTTTCTGAACTTGAGGAAAAATTTGATTATATAAAGGAAGAAAATCAAAAGACAAAAAAAGAAATAGAACAAGTATCAAATGAAAATAAAATGTTACAAGAATTCAATAAGTTAACATATTCAGAAATAATAAAAAATAAACTAGATGGATTTAAGATAGCAATAATTGAAACAAATGATGATTATATAGATCAAGGAGTTAAGCAAACTTTAGAACTATCAGGTGCAAAGGTAACTTCTATAACTACTATTAAAGACATCTTTTTATCTAGTGAAGACAAGTTAAAAGAAGTATATACAAATATTACTGGACGTGAAAAAATAGAAGGTAATATTTTTAAGGTAGTAATGGATGAAATAACGCTTTCAATAATTAAGGGTGAAGTTAGTCCTTTAGTACAAGCTCTAGCTGAACAAGGAATAATAAATATCAATGGATTATATGACCAATCAGTAGATCATATAGTTCTTATCGGTGGAAGCAAGAAGAATAACTATAATAAATTTGAAAACATAGATGAAAAAATAATAAATGTAGCTAAGAAAAATAATAAAAACATAGTTGGTGTTGAAAGAACAGATGCAAAATATTCATATGCTGAAAGATATAAAAACAATCGAATATCTTCTATAGATAATATAGACTCTGTTATCGGAAAAGTGTCTCTTGTTATAACATTAAAAGGTAGTCCAGGTAACTATGGAGTAAAACCTAGTGCAGATAGTCTTATTCCAGATATAAGTAGTTTATCTTATTAATGAGGAGAGAAATATAGATGAATAAAAACAGCAAAGTTATCGCAGTTATACCTGTATACAATGAAGAAAACTTTATAGAAAATACTATAAAAAATATACAAAGTATAAAATCAATAGATGAGATTGTAATTGTTAATGATGGATCAACTGATAATACAGAAAATATAGTAAAAGAAATGGGTGTAAAATTAATTAATCTTAATCAAAATCGTGGAAAAGGCTTTGCTATAAAAAAGGCAATAGAAGAAGTTGATTATGGTTATTTAGTTCTAATTGATGGTGACTTAGGAAAAACAAGTAATGAGGTAGAAAAACTTATTTTGCCAGTTCTCAATGATGAAGGAGATGTTTCTATAGCTAGATTTCAAAAAGCTAAGAAAAAGGGTGGATTTGGATTTGTAAAAAAACTAGCTAAATATGGAGTATATTTATATACAGGAAAAAAAATAGATACTACTTTATCTGGTCAAAGGGTATATAAAAAAGAAGTTATAGACAAAATATCATATATACCAGATAGATTTGGAATCGAAGTTGCTATGACTGTACAAACCTTTAGGCACGGATTCTCTATAAAAGAAGTAGATGTTGAAATGACTCATAGAGAAACAGGAAGAAGCATGAAAGATTTCATTCATAGAGGTAAACAGTTTTGGGATATACTAAAAACTCTAATACAACTTTTATATAAAGGCTAGAAGGTGAATATATGAATTTAGATATACTATCTTTTATAGTAGGTATAATAATAACTATAATAATAACTCCATTTCTTTACAATATGCTTTTATCTAGTGAATGTACAGCTACAAACTATAGAAATGAAGCAATACCTGTAGGTATGGGATTGGTTTTTGTTTTAGTTCAAACAGTAATAATATTTTTAATATCTATATATAAAGATACCAATATTTTATTAGTTTTAGGATATGTAATATCTATGATGCTTATGGGGCTTATAGGAGCTATAGACGATTTAATAGGTGAAAAAAGTGTTAAAGGTTTTAAAGGACATATAAAATCACTTTTTAAAGGAGAATTAACGACCGGCGGATTAAAGGCTATTATTGGTTTTTTATCTGCTGCGTTAATATCTCTTGTTATATCAGAATCTTATGTAGAAATGATTATAAATACTTTTCTTATAGCTTTATTTACTAATTTAATTAATTTATTTGATCTGAGACCAGGAAGAGCAGGTAAAATGTTTATTATATTAGGAGTAATATTACTTTTAACTGCTCATGAAACTAGCTTTAACTTCATATTGTTATCTGCTTTAGGTATAATTATTGGATATATAAGATATGACTTAAAGGCTAGAGCTATGATGGGAGATATAGGATCAAATGCATTAGGAATAACTCTAGGGATTTTTTGCGCTATAACACACCCTCTAAAGATAAAATTAATTTATTTAGCAATATTAGTATTGTTACATATTATATCTGAATTTTATTCTTTTTCTAAAATTATTGAAAAAAATAAGATTCTAAAGTTTATAGATAGTTTAGGAAGATAATAGGGGGTTTTTAAACTGATTGCTTTTAAAGAAGGAATAGTAATTAAAATATTAGAATGTGACAAAGAAATATCTTGGATAGAAGTTAAAATAGATAATAGTATTTCAAGAGCGGTTAACTATAATGAACTTACAGGAAATGTACAAATAGGTGATACTGTTATATTAAATACGACGGCAGTAGAATTAAGCTTAGGAACAGGTGGTCAACATTTTGTCATTCACAACAATAGAGTAAAGGAATCTAAACTAGAGGGCAAAGGACACATTATGAAATTAAGATACACACCTATTCAAATGAAATGCTTTGCTGCTGAAGAGCAAGAAAGTCCTTATCATGAGAAAATAAAACAATTTGAGTCTTTAGAAGGTTCTCTTTTTATAGTAGGAACTCTTCATAGTATGTTAGCTCCAGTTGCAGCTATGATAAAATATATTGATCCATCAGTTAAAATAAATTATATAATGACAGATGCAGGAGCACTACCTATACATTTTAGTAAAACAGTAAAAGATTTAAAAGCCAAAGGAATAATAGAAAATACGATTACTGTAGGACATTCTTTTGGAGGAGATATGGAATGTGTAAATATATATACTGGAATAATTGCATCAAAAGAAGTTCTTAATAGTGATATTACTATTATAACTATGGGTCCAGGTATTGTTGGAACAGATACAAAGTATGGGTTTACTGGGATAGAGCAAGGATATATAATTGATGCCATAAATAGTTTAGGAGGAACTAGTATAGCAATTCCTAGAATTAGTTTTGCAGACAAGAGAGAAAGACATAAAGGAATAAGTCATCATAGCATAACTATACTTAATGAAATAGTTAAGTCTAGGACTAATGTTGTAATGCCAAAGATCAATGATGAAAATATGAAATATCTAAATAAACAAATAACAGATGTTAATTTAGATGATAAACACAGAATCATATATGAAGATGGTGAACAAATAAAAGAAGCACTAAATAAATATAATTTAAAAATTAAAACAATGGGAAGAGGATATGAAGAAGATAAAGAGTTCTTTACTACGTTAGGTGCTGTAGGCAAAAGTGCAATTAATCTTTTAAAAGATCGTCTATAATTTCTAAAATAGTAGTATTTGGGCTATACTTTAAGGATAAATTTTCAATAGCCTCTATTACTTCATATGATTTGCCTACAAAATAAATTTTATTTTTACTAGTAATTCTTAACATATAATCATCTCCTAAATGTAATAATAATTATAATGATATGTAAGTTTATGATTGTTTAATAAATATTATTCCCATTAAGGAGGATTTATTTATGGGATATGAAGAAAAAACTATGAAAAGTGAAAAAATATATGATGGAAAAGTATTATCTTTAAGAATAGATACTGTAGAATTGCCTGATAAAAAATATTCTAAAAGAGAAATTATAGAACATCCAGGAGCTGTGGCAGTTATACCTGTTACTGAAGAAGATGAAATAGTACTAGTGAATCAGTTCAGGAAAGCAGTAGAATCAGAATTATTAGAATTACCAGCTGGAAAGCTTGAACATGGAGAAGAGCCAATACAGTGTGCTGCTAGAGAATTGAAAGAAGAAACAGGTTATGAAAGTTCTCAATTAGAGTTTGTATCGGAGTTTTATACATCACCAGGATTCTGCAATGAAAAAATATTTTTATATATTGCAAAGGGACTTATAGAAGGAGAAGCTACACCTGATGATGGTGAATATATTGATATTAAGAAAATAAAGATAAAAGATTTAGATAAAATAATAGCTGAAGGAAAAATAATAGATGCAAAGACTCTAATAGGAGCTTTAACTGTGAAATCTCAATATACAGATTTAAAATAAGCTTTTAGGAAAGTAATAATATCCCCCTTACGAGCATAGTAATTGATAAGAGGCTTGTATTAGAAAGGGGGATATTTTAATCTTGAAAATAACAGAAAATTTGAAAAAACATATAAGAGACAATATAATTCTTTACTTTATATTAGTTTTGTCACTTATGATAGGAATAGCATCTGGTGCTATAACTATAAATATGTTGAATCCCACACAAAAAAAGGAACTTATAGATTTTCTGAATTCTTTTTTTAGAGTATTAAATACCAATATAGATAACTCTGTATTGTTAAAGCATTCACTTGAAAACAATATATATATTTTTTTAATAGTGTTAATTTTAGGAATAAGTATTATAGGAGGACCTCTTATACTAGGAGTTGTTTTACTAAGAGGATTTATAATAGGTTTTACAGTTGGATTTTTAGTAAAAGAAGTTGGTATGAAAGGTGTTTTATTTTCGACTTTAGTAATTGTACCACAAAATATATTTATTATACCGTGGATATTAATAGCATCTGCAATTTCACTTTGTTTTTCACTTAGAATTATAAAGAACAAATTTAATAAATCTATAAAAATTAACTTATTAAATGAAATGTTACGATATTCTTTTATAATGACGATCTTATCTGTTCTATTAGTAATAGGAAGTTTTGTGGAGTCATATATTACTCCTATGTTTATGAAACTTTTAAACTAGATTATAGCTTATTAAACATAAATATATTTAAAATGAAAATATGATGTTGTAAATTAATAGGCAATAAATAATAGTTGAAGGATGAGTGAGTTATTATGAAAGTAATATTATCACATATTATAAAAATTTGCTTTGTTCTAATAATCATAGGAATAATAATTCCTTATACGATAGACAAGATTTTAGATATTATTATTACACAAAATATTAATAAAATTCCTAAAGGTAACTCAACTTTTGTTATGTCATATACTATATTAAAAGATAACTTTGAATATTTTTTCAAGAAAATTATCTTACAATATTTATCCTTTTAATTATGAGTAGTTTAAAAATAAAGGAATTTATTAAGATTTGTTGAATAATCTTTTGGAAAGTTAAACTTGTATAAAATATAAAAGGGGAAATTATATGAATAGCAATATATTTGGATTCGCTAACTATCTTGAATCAGAGAAAGAACTATCAACAAATACTATAGAATGCTACATAAGAGACTTGAAACAATTTACTAATTACTTAGAAGATAACAATTTAGCTGATATATTAAATGTAAGTAAGACACTTATATTAACATACCTTATGCACTTACAAAAACAAGGAAAGTCTATTTCAACAGTTTCTAGAAATATTGCGTCATTAAGAAGTTTTTATCAATACATGCTAAATGAAGGGGTTATATCAAAAGATCCTACTATAAATTTACAGTCACCTAAGCAGGAAAAAAAAGTTCCAAACATACTAACTCCTAATGAAATAGAGATATTATTAGATCAACCTGATATAAATACTTCAAAAGGTATAAGAGATAAATCTATGCTGGAATTATTATATGCTGCTGGTATAAGGGTATCAGAACTTATATCGTTGAAAGTTAGTGATGTTAACTTAGATTTAGGATATATATGTTGTTCTAAAAGTAATAGCAATGAAAGGGTAGTACCTATAGGTAAAATAGCGGTTGAAATATTAACAATATACATAAATGATCATAGAGATAAGTTTTTAAAGGATAATAATGAAGAATCACTATTCTTAAATTATCATGGAAAAAAATTAACAAGACAAGGATTTTGGAAAATTATCAAATCATACACAAAGAAAGCTAATATAGACAAAACAATAACTCCACATACATTGAGACATTCTTTCGCAGTTCACTTGTTGCAAAATGGAGCAGATTTAAGATCAGTTCAAGAAATGCTAGGACATTCAGACATATCTACTACACAAATATACACTTTAGTAACTAAAAATAGAATTAAAGAAGTTTATAAAAAAGCCCATCCGAGAGCATAAATTCCCCTGAGAAGGGGTTTTTTTATATCCATAAGGGTATAATATATCTGACATTAATATAGAAAAGAGGGATATAGATGATAAGCAATGTAACTCTTATAGTTTTAGATAGCGTTGGTGTTGGAGAATTACCAGATGCATCTGAGTATGGTGATGAAGGTAGTAATACAGTAAGCAATATATTAAAAACAGTTAAAAATGTTCAACTCCCTAATCTATCTAAACTTGGATTAGGAAAGATAGATAGTGTTCATGGATTAGATTCACCTGAAAATGTGATTGGTTGTTATGGCAAGTCGAAAGAAAAGTCAAAAGGAAAAGACACTACGACAGGTCATTGGGAAATAAGTGGTATTATATTAGATGAACCATTCCCTACTTTTCCCAATGGATTTCCAAGTGAAATTATAAAAAAATTTGAAAAATCAATAAAAACAAAGATTTTAGGAAATAAAGTAGCTTCAGGGACTGCTATTATAGAAGAGTTAGGTGAAAAACATATGGAAACAGGATATCCTATAGTTTATACTTCTGCAGATAGTGTTTTTCAGATTGCTGCTCATGAAGACATAATTCCTTTAAATAGATTATATGAGATATGTAAAATAGCTAGAGAACTATTACAAGGGCAATATGGGGTAGGAAGAGTTATAGCAAGACCATTTATAGGAGAAAAAGGTAAGTTTACTAGAACTTCGAATAGAAAAGATTTTTCTATAGAACCTATTGGGGAAACTATATTAGATAAAATTAAATCATCTGAGTATGAAGTTATGGCTGTAGGAAAAATAGAGGATATATTTTCAGGACGTGGAATTACTAAAAGTATGCATACTGAAGATAATATGGATGGGGTAGATAAAACTATAGAATTCATGAAGATGCATAAAAAGGGATTAATATTCACAAATCTTGTAGACTTTGATATGAAGTATGGTCACAGAAATGATCCAGAAAACTATGCTAAAGCATTAGAAGATTTTGATAGAAGATTACCAGAAATAATGAATAATCTAAATAATGATGAGGTTTTAATCATTACTGCTGATCATGGTTGTGATCCTACAACAGAAAGTACAGATCATTCTAGAGAATATATTCCTATACTTATCTATGGAGAAAAGATAAAAAAAGATGTTAATATTGGAGTAAGGGAAACATTTGCAGACATAGGAGAAACCATACTAGATTTACTAAGTATAGAAAAACTAAAAAACGGAACTAGTTTTTCAAAAAAAATTTTAAAGTAAGGAGGAAAGTTAGTGGATCTAATAAAAAACATTAATGAGACTACTGAATTTTTAAATAAAAAGCTAGAAACTATTCCAGATATAGCTTTAATATTAGGATCTGGATTGGGTTCATTAGCAGATGAAATTAAAGATTGTGTAAAAATAAAGTATAAGGATATTCCGAATTTTCCAACTTCAACTGTAGAAGGACATGCAGGTCAGCTAGTTTTTGGAAAAATAAATGATAAAGATGTAATGGCAATGCAGGGAAGGTTTCATTATTATGAAGGATACACTTTAGAGGAAGTAACTTTTCCAATTAGAATAATGAAATCTTTAGGTATAAAAAAATTAGTAGTTACTAATGCAGCTGGTAGTGCAAATAGAGACTTCTCTCCTGGAGATTTGATGATAATAAGAGACCATATAAATCTTTCTTTTAGAAATCCTCTAATAGGAAAAAACTATGATGAATTAGGTACAAGATTTCCTGATATGTCACAAGCATATGATAAAGATTTAATTAAAATAGCTATGGAATCTGGAAAAAAGCTCAAAATAGATTTGAAAGAAGGAGTATACACTTGGGTAACTGGTCCAAGTTATGAGACGCCTTCTGAAGTTAAAATGATGAGACTATTAGGTATTGATGCAATAGGAATGTCAACAGTACCAGAAGTAATAGTTGCAAGACATAGTAATATGAAGGTATTAGGAATATCATGTATAACAAATATGGCTTCAGGAATATTAGATCAACCATTAGATCATAATGAAGTTATAGAGACATCAAATAAGGTAAAGAATGACTTTATAAGACTCGTTAAAGAGATAATAAGAAATATCTAAGCTTTAATTATACACTTAGTAAAATAAAAAAAGGGGTATATATTAAAATGAGAATGTATGATATTATTCAAAAAAAGAGAGATGGGATAGAACTTACAAAAGAAGAGATTACTTATTTTGTAGATGGATATACTAGAGAAATAATACCTGATTATCAGATGTCAGCTTTATTTATGGCAATATATATGCGTGGTATGAGTAAAAGAGAAACATCTGATCTAACTAGAGCTATGATAGACACTGGAGAAATAGTTGATTTATCTTTTATAAAAGGAGCTAAAGTTGACAAACACAGTACAGGAGGAGTTGGAGATAAGACAACACTTGTATTAGGACCAATGATAGCAGCATGTGGATTACCTTTTGCAAAAATGTCAGGAAGAGGACTTGGTCATACTGGAGGAACTTTAGATAAACTAGACTCAATACGAGGGTTTAATACGGAATTATCAAAAGAAGATTTTATTAGAATTATTAATAAGACAAATATATGTATATGTAGTCAAAGTGCTAATATTGCTCCAGCAGATAAAAAATTTTATGCATTAAGAGATGTGACTGCAACAGTAGATAATATGTCGCTTATTGCTAGCAGTGTTATGAGTAAGAAATTGTCTTTACAATCAGATGCTATAGTACTTGATGTTAAAGTAGGAAATGGGGCATTTATGAAAGATTTAGATAGTGCATTTGAATTATCTAAACAAATGGTAGACATTGGAGAAAGTTTCGGAAGAAAGACAGTTTGCATGGTAACAGATATGAATGAACCACTAGGATATGCTGTTGGAAATGCTCTTGAGGTAAAAGAAGCTATAGATACTCTTAAAAACAAAGGACCAAGTGACCTTGTAGAGTTATCTTTAGAACTTGGGTCAATGTTACTTTTATTGGGAAATAAAGTTAAGAGCATTGATGAAGGTAAAGATATGTTAAAAGAAGTAATATCAAATGGAAAAGCTTTTGATAAATTAAAAGAACTTGTAGAATCTCAAGGTGGAGATATAAGTTATATAGAAGACACGTCTAAATTTTCTTCTTCTTCCCATATTGTTGAACTTATTAGTGACGAAGATGGTTATATTAAAGAAATAATTGCTGAAGAAGTAGGAAAATGTGCTTTAGGGATTGGTGCTGGAAGAGAAACAAAAGACAGTAAAATAGATTTATCTGCTGGAATTGTTCTTAATAAAAAAGTAGATGATAAAGTAAGTAAGGGAGATATATTGGCTTATATTCATGGGAATGATTTGGATAAAATAGAGTCTATAGCTTCAAGGCTTAAAGATAGTTTTAAAATTGGAGAAAAGAATAAACAAAATAAAAAGCTAATTTATGGAATTGTTGAGAATAATAATATAATTACCTATTAAAATAAATATATATAATTAATTGCTTAAAAAGGAGATTAGTATAATTAATCTCCTTTTTTTGTAATTAATAATTTGAATAACTTAAATATTTGATGGTTAACATAAAAATAAGTATTGAAAGGAGGTTTAAAATGAAATTAGCTAAAAAATATAATATAATAATAACTTTAATTATCTGCTTAAGTTTAATAGGAACATCTTTATCTAGCTTTGCATTTGCTATAGAAGAAGATGTGCTAAAAGAAGGATTTGATATAGATGCAAAATCAGCAATACTTATAGACTCAAAAACAGGAGAAGTACTTTATGAAAAAAATACACATGAAAAGCTACCACCAGCTAGCATAACAAAAATCATGCTTTTATTATTGACTATGGAAGCTTTAGAAAGTAATAAAATAAAGCTTGATGATAAAGTAGTCGTAAGTTCTAATGCATCTAAAATGGGTGGAAGTCAAGTATTTCTGGAAGAAGGGGAAACTCAGACAGTTGAAGAACTTATAACAGCTATATCTTTAAGATCTGCTAATGATGCTTCAGTTGCATTAGCAGAGCATTTAAGTGGAAGTATAGAATTATTTGTTAAGCAAATGAATGAAAAAGCAAAAAAAATAGGAATGAAAAA
This sequence comes from Gottschalkia purinilytica, assembly GCF_001190785.1. NCBI lineage: Bacteria > Bacillati > Bacillota > Tissierellia > Tissierellales > Gottschalkiaceae > Gottschalkia > Gottschalkia purinilytica. The sequence continues at coordinate 41,238 of NZ_LGSS01000017.1, forward strand.
TACAAATTTTAAAAATACAACAGGATTACCTGATAAAGATCATTATTCTACTGCATATGATATAAGTATAATGTCAAAAGAGTTATTAAAATATCCTAAAATACATGAATGGTTATCTACATGGATGGGTGAAATTAAAGTAGGAAAAAAGAAAGATATCACTCAAAGCTTAGTAAATACTAATAATTTAATTAGATTTTATCAAGGAGCAAATGGAATAAAGACAGGATATACTGGAGAAGCAGGATATTGTTTATCTGCATCAGCAAAAAAAGGAAATCTGACACTAATTTCAGTCGTATTAGGTTCTAGTACAAGTAAAACAAGATTTAACGAAACAAAGAAACTTCTAGACTATGGATTTGCTACTTATGATTCTATAGATATATCTAGAAAAGGAGAAGTAGTAAAAGTATTGCCTGTTTCAAAAGGAAAAGAGAAAGAAGTTAAAGTTATAGTAAAGGATAATTTAAGTATATTAACTAAAAAAGGCGAGAACAAAAAAGTAGAAAAAACTATGGATATTCCTGAATATATTAATGCTCCAATGGTAAAAAACCAAAAAGTTGGAGAATTAATTATAAAGATAGATGGAAAAGAAGTAGGAAGAAGTAATTTAGTTTTAAGTGACAATGTTGAGAAGGCTTCTTTTGTAAATATGCTAAGAGATAATTTTGGAAAGTTGACTGGATATTAGCAATTAAAATAATAATAAAGCTAGATATATAAATTATTTATATATCTAGTTTTTATTTTACCTAAAAACATTGTAATATAAAAATAATGAATTTATTAATTCATATAAACTTTATATTAATATTAAAGTTAGTCTTTAAAATTATAATTAAATATTTTAAATAAAATATAAAAAAATAATAAATTTGATTTGTTTAATATTCTTACAAATTAAGATATAATAAGTATTATATTATTAAAATAACAAAATATATTAAAATGGAGTGAAAATTAGATGTTACAAAGTAATGGTGTAATACAGTGGCTTATAGAATTTCTAACTATCTTACCAGCGATATTAATTGCTATTAGTTTTCATGAATTTGCACATGGATATGCAGCATATCTTCTAGGGGATCCTACTGCAAAAAGCTATGGAAGACTTACACTTGATCCAATGGCTCATCTTGATCCTATAGGATTTTTGTTATTGATAATAGCAAAGTTTGGATGGGCTAAGCCTGTACCTATTGATTCATCTTATTTTAAGCATAGAAAAAGAGACACTATGATTGTTTCTTTTGCTGGACCATTAGCAAATTTTATAGTTGCTGTTATATCAACTATAATACTAGCATTTGGCATTAAATATAGATTTAATAATATAGTAATGGATGTCATAAATGCAATAATAATATATAATCTAGCATTGGGAGTATTTAACCTTTTACCTTTTCCACCTTTAGATGGTTCAAAAATATTAGCAAGTCTTTTACCATATAAGTATGAAAATCTATTTTATCAATATGAAAAAGGATTATATGTTATATTGATAATTTTAGTTATAACTGGTGGAATAAACATTTTTTTATCCAGATGGATAGTGCTTGGGAGCAATGTATTAATGAACTTAGTGCAATTTATAATTAACTTATAACTTATTAAATAGGGGTTAAAATGATGAAATATAAAGTTATATTAGAAGGTTTTGAAGGTCCTTTGGACTTGCTTTATCATCTTATTGAAAAAGAAAAAGTAGATATTTATGATATACCAATTGCTAAAATAACTGATCAATATATTGCTTATATCGAAACTATGCAAGAACTAGATTTAGAAATTACTAGTGAGTTTTTAGTTATGGCTGCAACATTATTAGAAATAAAGTCTAAGATGCTTCTACCGTCTAAAAAAGAAAAAGATGGAGAACAGCTAGAGATGGAAGAAAGTGATCCTAGAGCAGAATTGGTGAAAAGGCTTATAGAATATAAAAAATATAAACAAGCTGCAGAAAAATTAAAAGATAAGGAAGAATTACATAGCAAACTATATTATAAGCCTAAAGAAGAAATAGAATATTTAATAACTGATGATGATTTCACATTAGAAGGGTTAGATTTAAACAAGTTAATAGATTCTTATAAGAGTATTCTAAAAAAATGTATTATTTTAGATAGTCAGATTGATTATAAAGAAATTCAAAGAGATGAAATAACCATAGAAGAAAGTATAGAGAATATTTTAGATATAATAAATTATAGGAAAAAAATTAACTTTGAAGAATTATTTGAAGATAAATTAACGAGATCAAAGATAGTAGTTACTTTTTTAGCCCTGTTAGAGTTAATAAAACAAAAAGTTATAATTATAAAGCAAGAAAATAACTTTGATCAGATTATAATAAAATTAAAAAAACATTGTGAAGAATAGAGGTGAGACTCTATGGATAAAAGAGAAATGAAATCTATAATAGAAGCATTATTGTTTACTTGGGGAGATCCTTTAGCGATACAGGAAATATCAAGTATATTAGAAATATCAAAAACAGAATCTGAAGAAATCATAAAAGAGATGATAGATGAATTTAATTACAATAGAAGGGGTTTACAAATTATTCAGGTAAATAATGCATATCAACTTGCTACAAGAGCTGAGCATTTTGAATGGATAAAAAAATTATGTACACCTAAAGAAAATAAAACTTTGTCTATTGCAGCTTTAGAAACATTATCAATCATTGCATATAGACAACCTATAACTAAAGTTGAGGTAGAAGCTATAAGAGGAGTTAAGTGTGATAAGGCAATATCTACTTTACTAGAGAAAAATCTTATAAAAGAAGTTGGAAGACTTGAGAAAACAGGACGACCTATTTTATATGGAACAACTGACGACTTTTTAAAATGTTTTGGATTATCTAAACTAGATGAACTACCAGAACTAGAAATTCCAAAAGAAGAAATTAATAATATTTCTTAAAATAACACAAATATTTGTGTTATTTTTTTTTATAATGGGAAAAATAGTTTTTTAAAGAGGTTATTATTAGCATATGAGGTGAATAAGCTTGACTCTTACTTTATTGATAGTAATATTGATAATATTATTAATATTATTAATATTTAGTTATGTTGTTATTAATATAGAATCTAATATATATGGAAAAGATTCATATTTAAAAATTAATTTTATGATCTTAAAAGGATTAATAAAATTCAATTATGAAATTCCTTTTTTAGATATAATATGGGGAAGAAATGAACCTATACTAAAACTTAAAAGTTCTATTGAAGAAAAAAGTACAAATAAAAAGATCGATTATCAGAAAGATTATTTAGATTTTAAAGAAATTTTAAAAAAACTTGAGATTATTTCTGATTATAAAAAAATATATATAGATTCAGTAGAATACATATTAAAAAAAATTAGAATAAAAAGGATAAATTGGAACACTGAAATAGGAGTTAGTGATGCTGCAATAACATCAATTTTATATGGAATTATTAATATCATAAAAGTTTTTATAATCCAAATATTTTTTGGAGATAAAGAAGTAGAAGAATTATATGTGAATATAATTCCGGACTTTGGTAAGACTATTTTTAAAGCAGATTTTGACTGTATAATTAAAATAAAATTAGTTGATATTATTATTGGGGGATATAAAGCACTAAAAGTCAAAATAAAAGGTGGTGTAACAAATGAGTGAACATCCTATTGAAGGATTAATGAAAACGACTATGGAAAGTATAAAAGAAATGGTAGATGTTAATACAATTGTAGGTGATCCAGTAGAAACACTTGATGGTCAGGTTATAATACCTATATCTAAAGTTTGCTTTGGATTTGTTTCAGGTGGTGGAGAATATAGCATACAAAACAAAAGTAAACATAGACTTGACAAAGACGATGCTTGCAACACAGAAAAAGTACCATTTGCAGGAGGAGCAGGAGCAGGTGTTACTGTACAACCAGTAGCTTTCATGATAGTTGGAAATGGACAAATGAAACTATCACCTGTTGATCAAGGCTCAGCTATATTAAATAGTTTGTTAGATTTTATTCCTAAGGTTACAAATAGTATGCAACAAAAAAAGAAAAAGACTACTAACAGTTGTGAAGACAATATTGAATAAGATATCAAAGTAAAGAGCAGATTTTCTGCTCTTTTTCTGTTATAAAAAATAAGACTATAGGACAAAATAAAAAGTACAGATATTCATAATGTTGAATTAAAATCATGTTGGAGTGATTAATTTGAAAATAAAAAGATATTTATATATAACAATTTTGTTTACACTTATATTAACTACTTCGGTCTATGGAGAAGTAGATAAATTGCCTATATCTGCTTCAAGTGCTATTTTAATAGATAGTGCTACGGGTAGAGTTTTATATTCTTTAAACTCAAATAAAAAACTTCCTATGGCTAGTACAACTAAGATAATGACAACATTGGTAGCAATAGAAAAAGGGGATCTAGATAAAAAAGTTAAGATAAAGAAAGAATGGACTGGAATTGAGGGATCTAGCATATATCTTGTTGAAAATGAAAAAATTACTTTAAGAGATTTACTTTATGGACTTATGCTTAGATCAGGAAACGATGCTGCAATTGCTATAGCAAATCATATTTCTGGATCTGTAGAAAAATTTTCTAATGAAATGAATAAAAAAGCAAAAAAAATAGGATTAAATAATACTAATTTTGAAAATCCTCATGGATTACATGATGAAAATCATTATACAACAGCTTATGACTTATCAATGATAACAAGAGAAGCTATGAAATTAAAGGAATTTAGAGAAATATCATCTGCTAAAAAGTGGACAGCAGATAGAGAACAAAATAAGCTTTTTTATAATAAAAATGATACATTATCAGAATATAAAGGTGGAGACGGTGGAAAAACAGGTTTTACTAGAGCAGCAGGGAGATGTCTGGTAACGAGTGCTACTAGAAATGGAGTACAATTAATAGCAGTTGTACTTAATGATTCAAATTGGTTTAATGATTGCTATACACTAATGGATTATGGATTTGATAACTATAAACCTTATATAATTCATAGTAAAAAACAATTTATAAAAAATGTATCTCTTATAGGTGGTAACAAAGACAAAATTCCAGTTTTTACAGAAAAGGAGTTATTAGTTCCTTTAAAGGAAGAAGAAGTAGATAAGGTAAAAGCTGTAGTTAAAGTTCCAGATAGTGTTAAAACGCCTATAAAAAAAGGAGATGTAGTAGGTACTTTACAGATATTTTTAGAAGGAGAGCTTATATCTACAAGTAATTTGATATCTCAAGATACAATAGATGAAAAGGGAAAAAGTAATAAAGTTAAAGACTTTATTTCAAATATATTTGAATAGAGATTTTATAAAGTTGACATGGGTTTAATTTATGTCAGCTTTATTTTTTTGTAACAAAAAAATTGTAAATAAATATTCTATAAGTATAGCCTATTTTTAGACGAAAGGAGGAAGGAAATGAAATATAGACTTGAATGTGTAGATGCAGGAAGTGAATATTGTCCTTGCTACTTAGCTGAAACAAATAATTGTATTACTTGCTCTCATTTGCAAGGAAAGCAATTTTGTGACTGTGAATGGAGAGGTACATGTATATATCAAGAATATGTAAATAATGGGTATCAAAAGACCTATCAAAGAGAAGATATACCTGTACAAGTAGAGAAGAGAGAAAGTATAGGGTCAAATTGTATGATGTTAAAAATAAAAGTTAGTAAAACACTTGCTAGACAATTAAAAGAGCCAGGAGCATATGTCTTTTTAAGAGGTACAGACTTACCACACTATTTTGACGTTCCAATGTCTATAATGGAAGCAGATGACTCTAATGGATATATATATATAAGCTATCAAACTCTTGGTGCTAAAACAAAAAAATTAGATGAAGATAGAAGTGAGTTTTTATTAAGGGGACCTTATTGGAATGGGCTATATGGACTTAAAAGTTTGAAAAAAGTTTCAGAGGATAACTGTTTGGTTATAGCTAGAGGAATTGCACAAGCACCAGCTATTTTAGTTATAAAGAAACTTATTAAGAATAGAAACAAAGTAATTTTTGTAGTAGATAAAGGCGTAGTAGGTGAGATATTTATAGAAGACCTAATAGATGGACTAGATATAAGAATTATAGAAGAAGACGTACAAAGTGAAAATGGCAAGTTTCTAATAAAGAATATCTTAAGAAATGAGGATATTGGACTAGTTTATAGTGGCGGATCAGATGTACTTCATGCATCTGTAATAAATATGATAGATCAAGTAGGCGTAAATCCTAATATTGTAATAACAAATAATAATGAAATATGTTGTGGAGAAGGCATATGTGGGGGATGTACTATAAGATTATCTAATGGCGTAAGAGCTAAAACTTGTAAGACACAGTTAGAAGCTAGAAAAGTTATTGAAAGGAGGGTTTTTGATGACTAAAGTTGTGATAATAGGCGGGGGATGGGCTGGATGTGCAGCAGCGATATCTGCAAAAAAAGCAGGCGCAGAGGTCACTTTAATAGAGAGAACTGATTTATTAATTGGTTTAGGAAATGTTGGAGGAATAATGAGAAATAATGGTAGATATACTGCTACCGAGGAGAATATAGCTCTGGGAGCTCCTGAACTATTTGATGTAACAGATAGCTGTGCTAGACATAAGAATATTGAGTTTCCTGGACATAAGCATGCTACTTTATATGATGTTACACAAGTTGAACCTACAGTTAGAAGACTATTAAAAGACAAAGGGATAAATATATTATTTGAAAGTAGAGCAATTGATATTATAAAGGAAGATAAAAAAATAAAAGGAATTGTATTATCTGATAAGAGTGTAATTTATGGAGATGTATTTATAGAAACTACAGGATCAACAGGACCTATGGGAAATTGTTTAAAGTATGGAAACGGATGTTCAATGTGTATTTTAAGATGTCCTTCTTTTGGACCTAGAATAAGTATTAGTAAGCGTGCAGGAGTTGAAGATATATTAGGAAAAAGAGGCGACGAATCTTATGGAGCTTTTAGTGGATCATGTAAATTAAATAAAGACTCTCTAAGTGCGGAAATAGTTGAAAAACTAAATAAAGAGGGAGTAGCAGTATTACGAATACCAGAAGAAGATATAAACTTAGGAAAACTAGATATAAAAGTATGTCAGCAATATGCCTTAAAGGAGTTTGCTGAAAATATAGTTTTATTAGATACAGGGCATGCTAAGCTTATGGCACCATTCTATCCCTTAGAGAAGCTTAGAAAAATAAAGGGACTAGAAAATGCTAGATATGAGGATCCTTATGCAGGAGGAAAAGCAAACTCAGTTAGATATCTTTCAATAGCTCCAAGAAACAATTCAATGAAAGTTAGAGGAGTTGACAACTTATTATGTGCGGGTGAAAAGTCTGGATTATTTGTAGGGCATACAGAAGCAATTGCAACTGGAACGTTAGCAGGACATAATAGTGTACGATTAAGCTTGGGAGTGCCTTTATTAGAATTACCTAGAAATTTAGCAATTGGTGATATAATAGCTTTTGCAAATGAACAAATTATAACGGAAGAAGGGCTTAAGAAAAGATATACATTTGCAGGCTCTGAGTTCTTTCAAAGAATGAAATCAACAGGATTATATATAACTGATAAAGAAGAAATAAAGAGAAAAATATCAAGAGTAAATTTACTAGGAATTTATAATGAAAAACTTATATAGTTAAAAAAATGTATATTTGTAAAAACAGATGCTAAGCTATATAATTAAGAAAGGATAATTAAACAAAGGAAGGATTAGAATGAGACTACAAAAGTTTATGGCTCAATGCGGGGTAGCGTCTAGAAGAAAATCTGAAGAATTGATATTGCAAGGAAAAGTTAAAGTAAATGGTATAGTAATAAATGAATTAGGTTTTAAAATAGATCCAATAAATGATAATGTAATGGTGAACAATAGAAAAATAGAGATAGAAAAAAATAAAGTATACATTGCTCTTAATAAACCAACAGGATATGTTACAACTTTATCAGATGAATTAGGAAGAAAAAAAGTTATAGATTTAGTTAAAAATATAAATGAAAGAATCTACCCTATTGGTAGACTTGACTATGATACATCAGGTCTTCTCCTTCTAACTAACGATGGAGAACTAGCATATAAGCTTACACACCCTAAACATGAAATAACCAAAAGATATGTAGCTGATATTAAAGGAATACCAACTAGAGAAGAATTAAGAAAATTTAAAAGTGGACTGAACATAGACGGATATATTACCGCTGAAGCTAATATAAAAATATTAAATTCAAATAAAGATAGTAGTACAGTAGAAATAGAAATACATGAAGGTAGGAACAGACAAGTAAGAAAAATGTGTGATAAAATAGGCCATCCAGTTATAACTTTGAAAAGAGTATCAATAGGATCAATAAAACTTAAAGACTTAAGGTTAGGTAAATGGAGATTTCTAACTGAACAAGAAATAGAATACTTAAAAGAAATAAAATAAATCATTGTAATATTACAATGATTTATTTTTTATATTCATTCAAAAATAATCATAACTCTATTATAATAAAGGTAATACTATTATAGTAATTTCAATAAGTTTTACTAGGAGGATATATTATATGATAACAATAAAAAAATTAAGCACTGAGGAAGAAAAAGAAAATTTGAATTTGATGTTAAAACACTATGATATGAAAGAAGATATAAATAAGAATGATATTATACATATAATGCTGGATAATGGAGAAATCATTGGAGCTACTAAAATATCATCTTATAATTCTATAGAAGAATTAATATATATTATAATAAGAGAAGATAAAAGAGGAGAAGATTTAGGTGATGGTCTTTTAAGAGGTGCATTTAATTATTGTTTAAATAAAGGGATTAAGAATATTTATTATTTTAATGAAAGTAAATATCTATTAAAAAAAGGATTTGTAGAAGCCAAAAAAACTTTAGATATGAAAAACCATATTCCAAAAGATAGTTTTCTCGTATGTAACATAGAAAATTTATTTAGTAAGAGTTGTAGAAGTAAAAGGAGTGAATAAGTTGTATAAATACTTTGTAAATGCTATTGATATAGTTAATAATATAATGAAAAAAAGAGTGGTAGAAGGATCTACTGTGGTAGATGCTACAATAGGAAATGGACATGATACAAATTTATTGGCTTCATTAGTTGGGAACGAAGGCAAAGTATATGGATTTGATATACAAGAAGATGCTATTAATAGTACTAGAATTAAATTAGAAAAAAATAATTTAGACAATCGAGTAAGATTAATTAAGGACAGTCACGAATATATACAAAAATATATTAATGAAAAAGTAGATTTTATAATCTTTAATCTTGGATATCTTCCAGGAGGACATCATAGTATAACTACTAAATCTGATTCTACTATTAAGGCTGTGGAAAAGAGCTTAGAATTATTAAATAATAACGGAATTTTATTAATTGTAGTATATCCTGGTCATAGTAGTGGAAAAATTGAAAAAGAAAAAATAGATGATTATTTGAAATTATTAAACCAAAAGGAATTTACAGTATTAAAGTTTGATTTTATAAATCAAATAAATCATCCACCTATTTTATATGGAATAGAGAAAAAATCTAATTAGATTAGTAATTATTAAATATTAACACTTGTGATGAAGATATACGCTATTACATCTATCACTATAATATGAAATAATTTTTACTTTAGAGTTATCAGCAATCGCTTTTCCACATTTTAAACATATATAATTAGATTTTTTTAAAAAAGATTCAGAGGATTTAGTTTGTAAATTACCGTACTTTTGCCAGCTTTTCCATCCAGCTTTACATAGATTACTTCTATTTTCATAGTCAGCATAAACCCATTTTAAAATTCTATGAAAATGGAAAGGATATTTAGTATATCTGATAAATGTTTCAAAAAGTCCAAGAGAAATGCTATATTCTTCAAAAGATTTCTCTATTTTAGACTGCAATGGTTCAACTATTTTTACACTTTCAAAATTATAGTTTTTATCTAATAACCATTTTCTAGCTTTATCAAACATATAACCTCTACATATGTAAATAGGTTCATTTTTATCAGCTTTAAGTTTATAAAGTAACTTTTTAATAATATCTACAACATAATCAAGATATAATTTTTTATTAAAATTCTCTATAGAATAAAACTCTAATGGTATAATTTCGTAATAATATTCTTCTGTTTCCACTCTTATAGCTCCAATACAAGTACCACCTATTAGACTACCACTGCCTGCATCATCTATTTGTATCACTCAAAGCACCCCTCAACTATATAAATATAATATTAGTATTTACATATTTTCAAAATAATATTTTAATAAAATTAAGATGTTGTAGAATCAAAATTTAGTTATAAAGGTATAAATGTGTCAATTAAAATTAATTGTAAAAGTAAATATCTTTTGCTATTATTTATTTGAGATAATTAAAACTTAATAAATAAATTATAACTGTGTTCAAGTAGAAGGAGAGAGATAAATGAGAATACTTGTAACAAACGATGATGGAATAGACGCTATAGGGTTAAAGGAACTGGCTCGTAGCTTGACAGATATAGGAGAAGTAGTAGTTGTTGCTCCAAGTGAAGAAAAGAGTGCAATTAGTCACGCAATAACTATGCATCATCCTCTTAGAATATCTAAAATAGATAATTATATAGATGGAGTTGAAGCTTGGAGTATTACTGGTACTCCAAGTGATTGTGTTAAAATAGCTATTGAAACATTATTAAATTGGAAACCAGATATCGTTATTTCTGGAATTAATAATGGAGGTAATTTAGGAACAGATGTTATATACTCAGGTACAGTTTCAGCGGCTATAGAAGGAGCTCTTCATGGAATATCAGCTATAGCCGTATCAGCTGTCGCTAAAGACGGCAAGTTAAACTATAAGACATCCTCATATTATATTCTTAAACTAGTTAAAATGGTTATTAAGAATAGTGACTCAAATAATTTTTTAATAAATATAAATATTCCTTCTTTAGATATCGATAATATAAAAGGAATTAAGGTTACTGAGTTAGGAGTTAGAAAATATGATAATAGTTTTATAGAAAGAAAAGATCCATTGGGTAGACAATACTATTGGTTGTCAGGAAGTTTAGCTGATGTAGAAAATAAAGATGAAAGTGATATAAAGGCAGTAGAAGATGGATTTATATCCATTACACCATTACAGACTGATTTAACAAATTACAATCTTATAGAAAAAATGAAAACATGGATTTAAAACTACATAAATTATAAGGAATGAGATTATGATTGAAGATAAAAAAGATTTAATTAATATAATTCAGAATAATTTTGAAGAGTTGAGCAAAGGTCAGAAACTTATAGCTAAATATATAATTTCTCATTATGATAAAGCTGCATTCATGACAGCAGCTAGAATAGGAGAAGTTGTAGGAGTAAGCGAATCTACTGTTGTTAGGTTTGCTAATGTATTAGGTTATTCAGGATATCCAAATTTACAGAAAGCTTTACAAGAACTAATAAAAAATAAACTAACTACTGTACAAAGATTAAGTATGTCTGATGACTATTCCAATAGACATATAGGGTTAAAAAAAGTATTAAAAAAAGATATGGAAAATATAAGAGATACCATAGATAATATAGACCTAGATATGTTTGAAGAAGTGGTAAGTAGTATATTAAAAGCTAAACGAGTATATATATTGGGACTTCGTAGTTCAAATGCTTTAGCTGCTTATTTAGGATTTTATTTAGGCGTCATGCTAGATGATGTTAAAGTTGTAAGTCTAGGAATAAGTGATATATTTGAACAATTACTAAGAGTTACTGAGGATGATGTAGTTATAGGCATAAGTTATCCAAGATATTCAAAAAAAACATTAGATGCTTTAAGATATGTTAAAGATCAAGGTTGTAAAGTTATAGGTATAACTGATAGCCAAGTTTCTCCTATAACAAGTATAGCAGACTATACACTATTTGCTAAAAGTAATATGGTGCTGTTTGTTGATTCACTAGTAGCCCCCATGAGTTTACTAAATACTTTGATAATAGCTATAGGTATGCAAGTAAAAAATGAGATAGCAGAATACTTTAAAGAATTAGAAAATATATGGGAAGAGTACAATATATACGATGGAAAAGATAAAAAATAGAATATAAGATAATTAGTATCTAAAAATAACAGGATGATTTTTCATCCTGTTATTTTTTAGTGTAAATTCTATAACATAAGAATTTACACTAAAAAATAAAGAAAAATGGACATTTATTAAAAATTCAAGGTAATCAAACAGCTTTATCATATCAAATGTTATCATAAATGATAAAGTGAAATTAAAAACAAACAAAATAAAATTCTAAATTTAACACTAGATAAACAAAAGATAGTATAATTAATGTGGAAACACAGTAACCCATACAAAAGGAGGAAATTCATAAATGACTAAACTATATTTAGTAAGACATGGTCAATCTGAGTGGAATATATTAAATAAAGTACAAGGACAAGAAGATACAAAGTTAACAGAACAAGGAATTGCTCAAGCTAAAAAAGTAGCTAATAGATTAAGTAAAGAAGACATAGATTTAATATATTGTAGTGATTTAAAAAGAGCTCATGATACTGCTAAAATAATAGGTGATAAAATTAATTTACCAGTAAATAGCTTAAAAGACTTTAGAGAGATAAACTTCGGAATCTGGCAAGGACTAACTTTAGATGAAGTAAAGGAAAAATATAAAGAACAAAATATAATATGGAGAACCGAGCCTCATAATTTTAAACTAGATAGAGCAGAAAAACTTATAGATGTACAAGAAAGAATGATGAATAAAGTTAATGATATCTTAAAGAATAATCCAGATAAAAATGTACTAATTGTATCTCATGGAACAGCTATAAAATCTCTATTACTTGGAATACTAAACATAGATTTAAGTAACTATGGTAAAATATCTATAGGGAATGTAGGGTTAAGTATAATAGAATTTAGAGACTATTTTCCTGTTATAAGAGTATTAAATGATACCAGTCATCTTAGGGAGGAATAAATTTTGGAAGAAAAAGTAGCAATAATAGGAGGTGGACCTGCTGGTATGATAGCAGCAGGTATAGCAGGATCTAGAGGCAAAAATATCACGTTATTTGAGAAAAATCAAAAACTTGGTAAAAAACTTTTTATAACTGGAAAAGGTAGATGTAATATAACTAATAATGGAGACATAGAAGATCTAATACAAAGTGTTGTCGTAAACAATACTTTTTTATATAGTGCTTTTTATACATTTACAAATCAAGATATAATTGATCTTTTAAACAAATATGGTGTTAGAACTAAAGTAGAAAGAGGAAATAGAGTATTCCCTGAAAGTGACAAATCTAGCGATGTTATAAAGGCTTTGGAAAAATTTCTAAATGATAATAATGTAAATATAAAACTTAACACTGAAATAAAAGATATTATTAAGGATAATGAAAATGGATTGTTTAGCATTAAAACACAGAATAATGAAATATTGAAGTTTAACAAAGTGATAATAGCTACCGGTGGAAAATCATATGAACAAACAGGATCAACAGGAGATGGCTATAAATTTTCTAAAAAATTTAATCATACAATAATAGATCTAAAACCAGCCTTAGTTCCATGTGAAGTAAAAGAAAATTGGATAACTGAACTACAAGGACTTTCTCTGAAGAATGTTACTATATCAGCATATACAGAGAATAAAAAAATATTTGAAGAATTTGGGGAAATGATATTTACACATTATGGTATATCTGGACCTATTGTATTAACCATGAGTAACTATATAAATAAATATATATCTAAAAGTAATGATATTAAAATAAAAATAGACTTAAAACCAGCTTTAGACTTTAAGAAATTGGAGTCTAGATTGATAAAAGACTTTGAAAAATATTCTAAAAAACAGTTTAAAAATGCTCTTAACGAACTATTACCTAAAAAATTGATTCCTGTAATAATAAAACTATCAGGAATACCAGAGGATAAATTTATCAATCAAATTACAAAAGAAGAAAGAACACACTTAATAAATATTCTTAAAGGTCTTACATTAACCTTTAAGAAATTTAGACCTTTAAACGAGGGAATCATTACTTCTGGTGGTATATCAACACTAGAAATTGATCCTTCTACTATGGAATCAAAGATAATAAAGGGTCTATTCTTCGCAGGGGAAGTTATAGATGTAGATGCTCTAACTGGAGGTTTTAACTTACAAATAGCATATTCTACAGGATATCTAGCAGGATATAACTGTTAAAAAAATGTACTTAAAGTACATTTTTTTTATTTTTAAGCATAACATATTAAGGTAAATTAAAAAGGGGAGATCGATATGCGTAAAAAGAAATCTATATTTGAAAAAATCGAAAAATCTATACTTAGATTCTGTATAGTAAGTATAATACTACTAGGATCCATACATATTTACAAGCAATCAACGGGTACAGAAGTGTTTTTCAATGAAGAATTAGATAAAATATTTGAACAAAACTCTAATAAAGATAATGCTTATGTAGTTTTAAAAAAAACAAAAAAGGGTTTTCAAAACATTGAAATATTAGTAAATGGTGATAAAAAACATAAGTTTGAAAATAACTTAGAACTAGTTTTGAGTGTAAAAGATAATGATTTAATAGAAGTAGATGGATCAATGTATGATGAGAGTATTAAAATAGAAGTTGTAGGAGTTACTGAAAATATTGCACAACCTAAGTTAAATACTGTAGTAGAGACAAATAAGTCTATGGAAATGTTAGGTAAAGTGGAGTTAAATAATCTTGAGTAGAAAAAAGAATTAATATATAATTAATATGATATTATTTGAGTTTTTATTTTATTAAGATATATTAAAAATATATTTTCAAAATTTAAGCCACCTAATGAATAAGGTGGTTATGCATTATCAAGGAGGATATGTACATATGAAAAATTTTTCCGTAGCTATTGATGGACCAGCTGGAGCAGGTAAAAGTACCATAGCAAAAATTATAGCCGAAAAACTTAATATTATTTACATTGACACAGGAGCTATGTATAGAGCTTTTACTTTAAAATTAGTGAAAAATAATATAGATTTTAATGATATTAAAACTATAAAAAATACATTGAGAGACACAACTATTGACTTTAAAAACAATCATATATTCTTAGACGGAATAATCGTAGATGAAGAAATTAGAACTAATGAAATTAGTTCTAAAGTATCTTTGGTTGCAAAGATAAAAGAAGTCAGAGAAAAGTTAGTAGAAATTCAAAGAGATATAGCAAAAAATAAAAGTATAATAATGGATGGAAGAGATATTGGAACATCTGTTTTACCAAATGCAGAGTTTAAGTTTTTCATAACAGCTTCAGTTGAAGAAAGAGCTTCAAGAAGATATAAGGAACTTATAGACAAAGGAATCAGCATAGACTTTGATAAATTAAAAAACGATATAATTAAAAGAGACAGAATAGATAGTACGAGAAGTATAGCTCCTTTGAAGAAAAGTGAAGATGCAATAGAAGTTGATACTACTAATAAAAATATTAATGAAGTAATAGAACTTATACTAGACAAAATGAAAATGGAAGGGAATATATAATGATATTTTATAATCTTGTAAAAAATTTATCTAAAATAATGTTTAAACTAGGATATAAATTAAAAATAATAGGAATTGAAAATATACCTAAAAATGGTAAGGTTATTATTTGTTCAAATCATGTAAATTTATTAGATCCAATTCTTATAGCAGCAATATCTCCAAGGCAATTACACTTTATGGCAAAAAAAGAACTATTTAAAAATAAATTTCTTAAAATAATTTTTAATGGACTAGGTGCATTTCCAGTTGATAGAGAAGGAGCAGACCTAAGTGCTATTCGTAATTCTCTTAAGATACTTAAAGAAGACAAAGTTTTTGCATTATTTCCAGAAGGAACTCGTATGACTGAAATGAACTTAGACAGTGTAAAACCAGGTGTAGCCATGATAAGTATAAAATCTAAATCTCCTATTGTTCCAGTATATATAGATACTAATTATAAGCCTTTTACAAAGTTAAAAGTAATAATAGGAAAACCAATTTCTTTTGAAGATTATTATGATAAAAAATTAAGTACTGATGACTATAGAGAGCTAAGCAAAAGGGTATTAAAAGAAATATATAAATATAAGGATAGATAGGAGGTATAACTTTGAAAATAATTATAGCTGAAAATGCAGGATTTTGTTTTGGAGTAAAGAAAGCTATAGAATCAACAATAAATCAATTTGAAAACAAAGATAAAAATATATATTCTTTAGGACCTCTTATTCATAATAAACAAGTTATAGACAAGTTATCTAAAAAAGGACTTAATGTTATAGAAAACATAAGTGAAGCTGATAAAGGAAAAGTAGTAATAAGATCTCATGGAGTTCCTTTAAGTATATACGATGAAGCTAAAGAAAAAAATATAGAAGTAGTAGACTGCACCTGTCCATTTGTTAGAAATGTGCAAAGAAAAGCTCATGATTGTTATAAAAATGGATATGATGTAGTTATAATTGGTGACTCAAATCACCCTGAAGTAATAGGTATAAAAGGTTGGTGTGACAATAAAGCATATTCAGTAAATAGTGAAGATGATGTAAATAAGTTACCATCTCTTAATAAGGTATGTATAGTTGCACAAACTACTATAACTAATGAAAAATTTGAAACTTTGTCAAAGTTAGTTTCTAAAAAAAGTAATGAAGTCCATATAAATAATACAATATGTAATGCTACAAATGTACGTCAAAGTTCTTGTAGAGATGTAGCTAAGCAGGCAGATGCAATGATTGTTATAGGAGGATATCATAGTTCTAACACACAAAAACTAGTTGAAATCAGTAAAAAATATTGCAAAAATGTATATCATATAGAAGTTGCTGAAGAATTGCCTTTGGAACAACTCAAAAATTATCAAATAATAGGGATAACTGCAGGTGCCTCTACCCCTGCATGGATAATAGAGGAGGTATATAATAAAATGTCTAATATTTCAAATGATATCAATGATATGTCACAAGCTTTAAATAATACTTTTACTAATATAAGAAAGGGAGATATATTAGAAGGAGAAGTTATACTAGTAGGTAATGATGAGGTAGTAGTAAACATAGGTTATAAGTCTGATGGAATAATAAAAAAAGAAGAACTAACAAATGATCAAGATGTATTACCATCACAGATAGTTTCAATAGGTGATAAAATTTCTGTACTTGTAATCAATATGAATGATGGAGAAGGAAATGTCTTATTGTCTAAAAAGAGAGTAGATAATAAAAAAAATTGGGAAGAAGTTTCTAAATTATATAAAAACGAAGCTATAATAAATGTTAAAGTCAAAGAAGTTTCAGATAATGGCCTCATAGTAAATATACTTGGATTAAGAGGGTTTATTCCAAAATCTCAGGTATCTAATAAATATATAAAAGACTTTAATTCATACTTGAATAAAGAGTTAGATGTAAAAGTTATAGACTTAGATAAAACTAAAAATCGTATAGTTTTATCTAGAAAATTGATAGAGCAAGAAGAACAAGAAAATGAAAAAGAAAAAACTTGGAGTCATATTAAAAAAGGCCAGATTATAAAAGGAAAAGTTAAAAGAATTACAGACTTTGGTGCATTTGTAGATATAGGAGGAATAGATGGCTTATTACACATATCAGATTTGTCCTGGACAAAAGTAAAACATCCAAGTAAGGTTGTTAATGTTGGAGATGAAATTGAAATAATTATTCTTGATTTGGATAAAGCTAAAGAAAGAATATCATTAGGCCTAAAACAGCTACAACAACATCCTTGGGAAAAAGTTAAAGACAAGTATACTGTAGGTAGTATAATAGATGGAACAGTAGTCAAATTATTAAATTTCGGTGCATTTGTAGAATTAGAACCTGGAATAGAAGGACTAGTTCATATTACACAAATTACAGACGAAAATATATCTAAACCTTCAGAAATACTTAACGTAGGTGATAAAGTAAGGATAAAGATATTAAGTATAGATGAAGAACAAAGAAGAATAGAACTAAGTATAAAAGAAGCTGATTTGAAACAAAATGAAGAGTATAAAAAATATAATACTGATGAGTCATTTACAATAGGTGATATAATAAATGTAAAAAATCTCAAATAAGTTCAATCTAAAGTGTATAAAAAAATTTAGAATGTAAAAAATAAGAAAGACCTCACAAAATCATCAAGACCCCCTTTATATTATTCTGTGGCATAGTATTGCCACAGTCTTTTTTTTATTATAGAATATACATAATCTATTATGGATAAATTTTAGAAAAGGGGAAAAAAATGGACAAATATGAGGCGTTTAAAAAAAATATTTATTCTCTAACAAATATAAATCTATCTTGCTACAAAGAAAAACAAATGAAAAGAAGAATAGAGTCATTAATCAGTAGAAATGGCTATAAAAACTTTGATGACTATTATATAGCATTAAAAAAAGATAAAAAATTATTTAATGAATTTATAAATTATTTAACTATAAATGTATCTGAGTTCTATAGGAATCCAGCTCAATGGATGTGCTTAGAAAAAGATATTCTTCCTAATTTAATAAAGAAGTACAAAAAACTTACTATATGGAGTAGTGCTTGTTCTACAGGGGAAGAACCCTATTCTTTAGTAATGCTTCTATCCAAGTTTTATAATTTAAAGGATGTAAAAATAATTGCAACAGATATAGATGCAGGAGCCATTGAAAAAGCCAAATTAGGTGTTTATAGTGAAAAAAGTCTGCAAAACTTACCTAATGATTTTAAGTTGAAATATTTTGATAAAATAGGAATGTCTTATAAAATCAAAGAGGACATTAAGTCCTGTGTAGATTTTAAAAAGCTAAATTTATTAGAAGATAGATATCCTATGGACTGTCATATTATATTGTGTAGAAATGTTCTTATATACTTCACTGAAGAGACTAAGAATATAATATATAAAAAGTTCCATGACTCTTTAAGTAAAGATGGCATATTATTTGTAGGAAGTACAGAACAAATAATCATGCCTGATAGATATAATTTAAAATCAACTAAAATGTTTTTTTATCAAAAAGAAGCATAGTTATATAAAGGTAGTCTTATTAATAGACTGCCTTTTTTATTGTATGTAGAAAACCACCTGCTATGCAGGTGGTTCCAAAAAGCTTGTAGCTATG